>DAVZIV010000100.1:0-5453 GCA_052273125.1 Candidatus Merdousia sp.
CGGCAGCAACGACCCTATGGCTTACATGCTTGCCATGGCGGTGATTGTCTATATGAAAACCGGCAGCGTTTCGGGCGGGGCTTTCGGGGAGTTTGCCGTCCAGATTGCCGTCGGCGTGGTTGTGGGTATGGGCGTCGGGAAGCTCGTGGTGATGATTGCCAACAAAGTGAGGCTCGAAAACCAGTCGATATACTCCGTGCTTGTTGTGGCGTTTGTCTTCTTCACGTATTCGTTTTCCGATTCTCTGGGCGGCAACGGCTACCTTTCCGTATACTTGGCGGGCTTGACAATCGGCAACAGCAAGATGATTTTCCGCCACAGCATAACTCACTTTTTTGAAGACTTTGCATGGCTGTGGCAGATTGTGATGTTCGTGCTGCTTGGGTTGCTTGTCAATCCGCACGAGGTTCTGGGCGTGGCGCTTTTGGGCGCGTCGATAGGCGTGTTTATGATTGTGCTCGGGCGTCCGCTGAGCGTGGTTTTGTGCATTCTGCCGTTTAGGAAATTCTCGCGCAACGCCGTAAAATACGTTTCATGGATTGGGTTGCGCGGCGCCGTTCCAATAATTTTTGCAACGTACCTGTTCACCGAACACGTCGAGCGCGCGCAGACGATGTTCAACATAGTGTTTTTCATAACAATTCTCTCGCTCGTGGTGCAGGGAATGACGGTCGGCACAATGGCGCGCTATCTGGGCGTTGCCGAAGACTCCGCCGACGGCGGAAATTCGTTCGGCGTTGAGCTGCCCGACGAAATCCGCTCGGCAATGGTAGAAATTATGGTTGACGACGGACTGCTCGACGGCGGCGATACCCTTTCAAAATTCCCGATGCCGCCGCATACGCTCGTTATGATGGTGCGGCGCGGCAATTCGTTCTTCGTTCCGCGCGGCGACACCAGAATTATGTCGGGCGACAAACTGCTTGTGATTTCCGACGACAGCGACGCCGTTGCCTCGGAACTCGACGGCAAGGGAATACGCTACTACAAGCTTTCCTGATTTCTGTTGCAAAAAACGCAAAAAATCGAAAAAAAAGCTTGATTTGACCTCGCCCGAGTGGCATAAACAAAGGCATATTTTTACGGGCCATAGCGCAGTTGGTAGCGCGTTCGCATGGGGTGCGAAAGGTCGTGAGTTCGAACCTCACTGGCCCGAAAAACCGCAGGTTTTACGCCTGCGGTTTTTTGTTTTACCAACCGCCTCTTTGAACGAAACATCCCCCCTTTTCACGCCGACACGCCCCGTGAGCACGGTTTTATCTTCCGTATTAAGCGCAAAAAACGCCACCCGATCTACAAAGCCTGAACTTCAGGCGTTGCGCGGGTCTATCCACGTCGGCGGAACAAGGCTTACAAGATTTGATATTTCGTTGCGCCGCGGGGCGTCGCGGTTGAGCATATCGGCAAGCCGCCGTATCGCCACGCGCCCGACAATGTCGTTGTTCTGCTCCATTCCAACCCAGTCGGCGACTTTTTTGCGCCTTTCAAGCTGTATAAGTTTTACGCCTTTTGACACCTTTTGCGGCGCGGCTTGAAGCTCCGTGCGCACGGAGTCCATCAAGTGCAAAACCGCGTCGGGCTTTGCGTCTTTCACCCATTCGCACAGCAGGCGTGAATATTCTGGGGCGGATTCGGAGAGCGTGAACGGGGGGATTCTCGATTCTTCGGGAAGGTCGAGTTGGGCGCGCAGAAAGCCAGCTACAAAACGTCCGTCTACAAGCTCGTCTATGTGCATATCGAGCGCGAGAGCGGGGCGTTTGAAACCCATTTTGACGGCGTTTTTTGCGGCGCGGTACGTTATTGCGTAGTGGTCGGCGGACACCATCTCGAGGGTGGGGTTGTTTGTTTTTATTCCGATTGAAATGAAGTAGAAGTCGCGCCAGATTTGGCTGAAGTCGTCGGGGAAAGTGTTGCCGATTGAGTGCCCTATGATTACGCCGCCGCGTATCCCGCGCGAGCGTAGCGCGCGGGCGAGTTTTTTTGGCGCGAGGTCGGGGCTGTGCAGCCAGAATTCGTTTAGCGAGTAGCCGAATTTGCGGGCTTCGTCTTTTATTCCCGCAAAATATTTCGGAAGCGTCGGGTGGTTTTTTAGCGCGTTTTCGTCGGGGTTGCCGTTGATTACGGCTATCGATTCGGAGAACGTTCCGAACGCCCTGCGCTTCATGCTCGACATTACCGCCGATACAAGTTCGTTGCGCGAATATCCCAGCGCGCGCGCCGTCTCTTTCACTTTTTCGCGCAGCGCGGGCGAGACCGACGGCGAGTCTTTCAGCGCAAGGGAAACTGCGCTTTTTGATATGTTTAGCCGCGCGGCGATGTCGGAAAGTGTTGTCCTGTTGTGGGGCATATTCGGCGTGGACTGTAGCAGAGGAGGTGCGCCTTTTGCAAGAGTTTTTACTTTACAGTTGAATGAAAAGCGCGGCGCGGGAATTTTTCGGCGGCGGAATTGCCCGCGTTTAAAAAGAGAAAGCCCGAAATCGGCGCGCCGTTTGTAAGGGCGATTCGTCGATTTCGGGCTTTTGTCCAATGCGGTTTTGCTACTTGAGCTTGACTACCGCATATGCGTACGGGGCGAGTTTTACGCGCGTTTTGCCGCCGTCTGCTGAAAGTTTTGCGCCGCGGGAAAGCATAGCCGAGCCTGTCCCGATTTCAACGGAGGCTTCCACGGCCTTGTTTGTGGCGTTCGCCACAACCGCGATTTGTTCGCCGTCGCATGTACGCACAAACGACACTACCGCGTCGGGCGCGGAGTTGTCCAGCCATGCGGTTTTGCCTTTCCAGAGCGCCTTGTTCGACATTCTAAGCTCGGAAAGTTTTTTCATCAGCGCCATTCTCGCCTTTCCCTTTGCGGTGTTGAGGTTTTCCCACGCAAGTTCCATCTTGCCGAATTTGGGCGAGGAGAACATTGAGAGGTAGGCGTCGTCGGCAAATTCGTTGCCACAGAAGACCATCGGAATTCCGTCGATTGTGTAGTTGAGAACCTGCACCAAGTCCATTCCCGCGTTGGAGAATATCTGCTCGTAGCGCTTGCCGACCTTTGCGCAGTAGTCGCTGGAGGTGTCGTGGTTGTCCATATCGCGGATTAGCAGCGTGCCCTTTGCGTCTTTGGCGAGGTCTTTTTCCCACTGCCTTCTGATGGCGGAGGCGGGCAGTTTGCCCTCGAGGACTTTCGCCAGAGTCTGGTGCCAGCCGAAGCCGTAGTGGGCGTCGTAGGCGTATACTGCGGCGTCGGCGCGGTCGCTTTCGGCAAGCATGAAGATGTCGGGCTTGATTTTTGAAACGCGCTTGTATGCTTCAATCCAGAAATCGGCGGGAACGTATTGTTCGGCGTCGGTGCGGTAGCCGTCTATGCCGAATTTTTTCACGAAGTACTCCATATTTTCAAAGAGCAGCTCGCGCAGTTTGGGATTTGAAAAGTTGAGCTCGGGGAACGACCACGCTCCCGTTTTTACATTGCCGTTTTTGTCGAGAACAACGAGGTTTTTGTCCTTACCGATGATTGAGGCGTTCGGGCCGCAGTGGTAGTAAACGAGGTCGAGCATTACTTTCATTCCGAGCTTGTGGGCGTCGTCTACAAAATTTTTGAGGTCGGTGTCTGTGCCGTAGTCGGGTTCTATCTTGAAATAGTCCTTTAGGCGGTACGGGTTTTTTGGGTTGTTTGTATTCGACGCCTTTTGGCGCTTGCTCCAGAAAGCCCTGTCCGCGCCGTCGTCGTGCTCGACTATCGGGCAGAGATAGACAACATTGAATCCCGAATCCTTTATGTGCGGGAGCATTTGGCGGGCTTTGTCGAGCGTGCCCTCGTGCGTGTAGACGGGTAGTAAAATTTGATAGATTATGTTTTTCCTGTTCGAGTCGCACACGGGGCGGGCGTCGAGGTGCGATGCCTGTTTTGCGGTATCGGTATTTGCCGCGGGCGCTGCGGCTGCGGTATTCGTTGCGCAGGACTGCGCGAATGCCGAAAGGAGCACTCCCGCCGAAGCGAATGCTATTTTTTTGTATTTTGCAATGTCCATAGTCTTTGTTTTCTGTTTGATTCAATGTTTCGGCGTTTCCGCCGCAAGTGTAGAATATTCTGCATTCGGGCGCGGAAATGTCAATGGGCGGCGGGGCGTTTTTTTGTAAACCGTTTACCGAGCGCGGCGGCGCGCCGCAAGTCGCTTAAAAAACAATGTCGGTATTTTCCGCCGTCCAGCGGCGCAGGGCTTCGTAGAGGCGCTGGGTAGCTGCGTCGGCGGACAGTTCGGCGACGGGGGTTTTTAGTATTTTTGCAAAGGCGGCTTTGTCGGTTTGCGAGAGCCTGCTGAAAAAATCCTCCTTGACGGCGTAGCCCTGTTCCTTGGCAAGCACGTAGAGGAATTTAATTTTTACGGCGGCGGTGTTTTCAAATTCCGCAACGCCGTCGAGCGCCTTGCCCAAGAGGTCGAAGAGCAGGGAAGTTTCGTCTATATTTGCGCCGTTTAGTTTCACAACCGAGGCAATTTCGCTCGCGTCGCAGAGTTTTTCGTAGGATAGCGAAATTTTGTCCCTGCTCTTTACGGAGCTGAAGTCTTTCACAAAATGAACCAGCCCGTTTTCCGCCGTTTGCGGCACTTGGGTTTGCGCCGAAATCTCGCAGAAGATGTCGGGCACCAGCGACGTTTTTTTCGCCGAAATTCTCTTGAACAAATACACAAGCCCGCGTTCGGGCGAAAGCGCGGTGAGCATTACTCCGGTTTCGCCGCGGCTTTCCCTGTCGAGGATTATCGCCGAAATTTCGTATTGGCGCGGCAACTATTTGCTCTCCGAATCGGGTGCGACGGCGCCGCCTGAAATTATGAATTTCATTGCCTCGCCCACGCCCATTTCAAGCTCGCGCACGTCGTCTTCGGGGACTGCCATCAGAAAGCCGCTCGTGGGGTTGGGCGTTGTTGGCACGAAGACGTTTATCATTTTGCGCCCGTCTGCGGTCATTTTTTCAACTTCACCCTCCGTCCTGCTTGTCAGAAAGCCGACCGACCACACGCCCTTGCGCGGGAATTCTATCAAAACAGCCTTTTGGAAAACCGCCTTGTTCTGCTTTGAGAACGTGTCCACAATCTGCTTTACCGTGTTGTAGACTTTGCCGATGAACGGAATTTTGTCTATGATTCTTTCCGAAAGTCCAATCATCATCTTCGCCACGAAGAAGCGCGAAAGCAGCCCCAGCACCGCCACAATCAAAACGACAATCACCATCGAGAGGAAGTCCACGGCTATGCCGCCGAGCCCCGATTCGGGCAGGGTTTTGTCGAAGTGTTCCATCAGCGGAATCAGAGCGAATTCCGACACCGGCGCGCCTATGTTGCGTATGAGAAACAGCAGCACAAAAAGCGTGATTACTATTGGAAGGGCGATAAACAGCCCCGTTATGAAACAGTTGCCGAATTTCTTAATCATTGAATGCAAATATCGGAGTTTTAAAGTGTTTGTCG
>DAVZIV010000101.1:0-5449 GCA_052273125.1 Candidatus Merdousia sp.
AAGCGCGGCATTGAGTGCGTGAGCTATTTTCAGGTGGACAACCCGCTTGTGGACATAATCGACCCGTATTTTGTGGGCTTCCATTTGATGGGGAAGTCGGATATGTCGTCGAAGATGATTGCGAAGGCATACGCGCTGGAAAAAGTCGGACACTTCTGCATGCTCGACGGCAAGCTCACGGTTGTGGAATATTCCGACCTGCCCGCCGAGTATCAGGAACAGACAGACGAAAACGGCAAACTCAAATTCATTGCAGGCAGCGTTGCAATTCACATTCTCGACGTCGCTTTCATCGAACGCCTCGGCTCCTCCACAAACGCCGCCGAGAGGCTGCCGTTCCACCGCGCAAACAAGAAAATTCCGTTTATCGACGAAAACGGCAACCAGCAAAAGCCCGAAAGACCCAACGGCGTAAAGTTTGAAATGTTCGTATTCGACGCGCTTCCGATGGCGAAAAACCCCGTAATAATAGAGGGTTTCAGGGGCGACGAATTCTCCCCCGTCAAGAACGCCGAAGGGTTGGACTCGCCGCTGACGTGCAAAAACCACCAGAAGGCGCAGTGGGCGCGCTGGTTTGCCGCCGCAGGCGTGAGTGTCGACACTGACAAGGACGCGGTGCCGTCAATCGACATAGAGGTGTCGCCGCTGTTCGCATCAAACCAGACGGACTTTGTCGAGGCTTGGAACAAGCTCGACCCCAAACCCGCAGTCAAGAACGGTCTCTATCTGGCGTAAAACAGCGAGCAGACAAAACCGAAAGCATAAAGCGCAACTCTAAGTTGCGCTTTTTTTTTGCGCCCGCAAAAAAAAGCGAAAAACGGGAAAGCCAAAGTTGGCGCATTTCAAAAAATCGGCGTTCATTCAAAAACATCAAATACTAATTTGTAATATTTTTTCATAATATGTATAGTTCGGGTATGAACTCACGAAACATATCCCCGAACTACTCCGCCCGCGTCGGCGGCAGCGGTTTCAACCCGATAAAAAACCTCCGTCCCGAAAGCGTGATAAGGGCTCTCGACGGATTTAACGAAGGTAGGCTCGGAGAGGCGGGCAGGCTTTTCGAGTCAATACTCCAGAGGGACGACACAATCTGCTGTCTGAACCTCAAGCGCAAAAAATCGGTATCGCGCCTCGACTACGAAATTGCGCCGCTTGAAAACTCCCGCAGGGCGCGGGCGCACCAGCGCGCTCTCCTGCAATTTTACGGCACCCTCACCGCCACCTCGTATACCGACGCCAATATGCGCGGCGGGCTGCGAATGCTCGTAGCCCAGATGATGGACTCCGCCGGAATGAAATACGCCGTGCACAAAATATCCTTCGAGCGCGACGGCGACACTCTGACGGGAATTTTCCAGCAGTATCCGCTCTGGCTTTTTGAAAACACGGGCGGCAGGCTTAGAAAGCTCGAGCGCGAAAACCAGCTGACGGAAGGAACAAACCTCGATTCAAACAAATGGATGATTACCTGCGGAGACGGGCTAATGCTGCCTTCGTCCATAGCGTACGTCTTCAAACACCTGCCCCTGCGCGACTGGCTCGCCTATTGCGAGCGCAACGGAATGCCGGGGATAAAGGCAAAGACAAACGCCTATCCCGACACGCCCCAATGGGAGAGTGCAAAGGAGGCGGTAAGCCAATTCGGCTCGGAATTTTACGCGGTGCTCTCGGAGGGGACTGACATCGAGGCTATAGACGTATCAAGCAAAAGCCAACTCCCCTACAAGGACATTGTGGAACGCATGGACAGAATGCTCTGCGCGCTCTGGCGCGGCGGAGACCTGAGCACAATCAGCGGAAACGCCCAGATGGGAGCGTCGGTTCAGGGCTTTGAAAGCACGCTCATCGAGGAGGACGACGCAATGAACATAAGCGAAACCCTCAACAGAAACGTCGACGCCAAAGTTGTGAAAATACTCTTCGGCGACGAAAAACCGCTTGCCAAATTCAGGCTAATTCCGCCCGACTACGACGAAAAAAACTACGAGCTTGAAACCATAGAACGCCTTGTAAAGCTCGGGCTGAAACCCGACCCCGTGGAGCTTGCAAAGAAGTTTGCATTCCCCGTAAAAAGCGAGGAAACGCCCGATGAACGCGAATAGAAAACTCGTGCAGGTTCTCGCCCCGTACGGGCTGTGGCACCACAGCAAGGGCGAACAGGTTGTAGACGAATTAAGCGCGGAAAAAATGGCGAAAAATTCCGAAAGGCTTTTCGCAGGCGAAATTCCCATCTACATAGGGCACCCCGACGAAACCCGCAAAAACTGCCGCGACAGGCGCGTCGGCGTAGTCGGGCGCATTGCCGCCTCCGCCGACTGCATTCTCGTTGAGGCGGCATATACCGAAGACGCCTACAAAAAAATAATGGACGGCAGCCTCAAAAGCATGTCGCCGCGCTGGGAAATGGAAAGCATAGGCGGCGGCAAATACAGACCCGTAAGGCTTATCTCCGTGGGGCTTACCAACAATCCGAACATAGAGTACAGCGGAAGAGTTGTGAAAATAGAACGCAACTCGGCGGAAAAAACGCTCTGCTGCGCCGCCTCAAAAACTGGCAATGCGGCGCGGAAATGCCTAAGCATAGGCAGGGCAATGGATGAGGCATCGCGCAGGCTCGGCGAGCTTTCACAACAGGGGCGCAAGCTGGCTACGGCGCGCAGAATCGCCGAATTCGACGAAGTAAAAACGCCGAAATGCGAAGAGTCAAAACCCGTTCCCGTAAGCAGGCTACCCGAAATGGCAAGAGAATTTTCCGACAAGACCGGCGAAAGCTACACAAAGGCGTTCGCGCGTCTGAGACGCGGAATAAAAACAAACACATAACAACAATGAAATATCACATAATATCAAAAATACTCAAACAGTTTGCCGGCGTGAAAATGCCGGCATTTTCAAACATAGCCGAAGGCACGCACGCCGGAAGCATAACTATGAAGGCCGCCGAAGACATAAACTCGGCCCATCTGCTCGTCAAGATTGACGACACTGGCAGCGAAATTCAGGTGTGCTCCGCCACAGATTTGCCCGTAGGCGTCTGCCCCGACGAAGCCGACATGGGCGACAGCGTTGCGGTAAACCTTTCGGGTTCCGCCGAAAGCACGTTCACCTGCCGCGCCGCAACCGACGTAGACGCGGGCGACGAACTCTACACCGCCGCCGGCGGCAAGGTCACGGCGGTTGCATCGCCGTCGTGCTACAGGGTGGGCGTGGCGCTGACTTCCGCGCCCGCAGGCTCGGTTGTCGAAGTCGATACTCAGGGATTCGGAACGCGCGCCTTCCAAGTTGCCGAATGCGGCGTGTACGTGTGGAAGGGCGCGACGAAAGAGGAGGCTATCGAGGTCTACGGAGCAAAAGCCGGCGACTTTGTGGCGGCGTCTTTCGCGGCAGTCGGGGCGTCCGAAAAGACCGTATGCGCAACCGCCGAAGAAAATTCCGTCAAGTTCAAGCTCGACGCAAACGGCACGGCAAACTCTACAAAAATAGCGTGGATAATCATCAAGAAGTAAAAAATATGAAAATAAACACAACTACTGCGGCAAACGAAAACAGATTCTCGGCGGGCAACTACAGCGAGGCGCTCACGGCGTTTACCGTCGGGTGGAAATCGCCCGACAACCTCGGCGAAATGCTCGACTTCATCGCCCCGCCCGTCCCCGTCGGCAGGCGCTTTGAATTCAAGAGCAGCGACAACGCGCAGGCTTTTTATTCAGAGAGCGACGACGTGCGCAGCGTCGGCGCCGAGTTCAAAAGAGTGCGCTACGACGGCTCTTCGGTGAACGAAAAGACGCTCAACAAAGGTCTTACAATACGCGTAGACCACGACGAAATAGCCGACGACGACTGGCAGGAGCGATACGTGCAAATGCTTCTGCAGCGCCTCCTGCGCAACGAACTGCGCCGCGCGGTTTCGGCACTCGAGACCATCGCCACACTCAGCGCTGAAGTCGACTGGAAGTCGAACTCCAACCCAGACGCCGACATTCGCGCAATGCTGCTGGAAGCCGGCGACGACAGCGGCGTGCGCCCGAACAGACTTCTGTTGGGCGAAAGCGCTTGGGATATGCGAATGTCGTGTCTGGAAAAACAGAATTCGGCTGTCGCGTTCAAGGGCAGCGCAATGGCGCAGGAGGAGCTTGCGCAGAAATTCCTGCTCGACGGCTGCAAAGTGATGTCGGCGCGCTATCAGGTTTCGCCCACTGCAAAGTCGCAGATAGCAGGCAGAAACGTCTATGCGTTCTTCGCGCAGAATTCGGTATCAAAAGACGAACCGTCGAACCTCAAGCGTTTCTACACGCCGATGGAGGAAGGCTCGCCGTTTAGGGTCTACTGCGACGAAACCGCAAAATACACGGACATAACGGTAGAACACTACTCCAGCATTGTTGCCACAAGCAGCCTCGGAGTGAGAAAAATTTCGGTAAAGGAAGGAGACTAAAAAACGGGGGGCGGTCGGAAAACCGGCCGTCCCGCGCCGAATATACATGAACTGGATACTAATACAGGAAGCCGATTTGCACTGCATTTTGAGCAAAAACCAAATCGACCTGCTCAAGTCCGAAGCCGTCAAAAACGGCGATGCGTCGATTTGCGCAAAGGCAATAGAGCTTGCCGTCTCGCGCGTGCGCGCCGAGATTGCCGCAAGCGGAACAAATATGCTCGACGAAAACTACGGCAAAGTTCCGCCCGAACTCAAGGAATGTACGCTACGACTTGCCGCCGAAATACTGCAGTCGAGAATACCCACGCTTGAATTCGGCAAGGTGCAGGCAGCCGCGCTGGAAAACGCAAAGCAGACGCTCGCGAGAGTTGCCGATGGCAAGCTGCCCGTCTCGCGCCCGCGCAACGGCGTCAGAACGGCGCGCAAATTTTCAATCTGCCACGGCGCCGAATCGAGAAGGCTCGGGCGCGCGTCAACGGAGGGTTGCTGATGTCGGCGCTGGGAAACATACAAATCGCCGTGTTGAACGAACTGGCGCGCGCGGCGAAATTTTCAAAAATTTCGCTCTGCGCCGAGGGAATAATGCCGCCTACTGCGCCCGTCAAATCGGAGCATATGCTGACGGTTATGTTCCCCGAAGCGCGAAGCTGCGCGGGGCACGGCAACCGCGCCGCCCTCAAGGACGTCGACTTGTGCATTGAAATATCTGCCCCGAAAATTCCCCAAAGCGGCACTCTCGCGACTGCCGACATTGCCGAAAGTGTTTGCAGGCGGCTCCACAACCTGAGGCTGGGCAATGATTTTTCGCGCGGCAGGCTGACGCTGCGCGCAAAAGCCCCGATTGAACGGGGCAAAGACGGCAAAACCCGCGTTTCGATAAAAATACATTTTAACATAAATTCTGTAATATTATGACAATATCATTTTCGGGAAAAATCCTCAACGAAAGCGCGCAGACGCCGAAGCGCCTCTGGGTGGAGACAAAAAACCTCGTTTCCACCGAATACG
>DAVZIV010000102.1:0-5444 GCA_052273125.1 Candidatus Merdousia sp.
CCTACCTTCGGAAATGAAGAATGAAGAATTAAGAATGAAGAATTATTTCACAGTGGATTTAATGATGGAAACAATCACGCGGACGATTTCGTCCGACTCGGCTTTGATAGCGGCGAGTTTTTTGGGCGTTAACAGTTTTGTTTCTTCGCACATTTCGAGCCAGAAGAGAGTTTCGTCGGCTTCTTCGTATGCAATCCGCAACTTGGCTACAAATTCGGCTTTGCTTCTGGCGCAACCTGCCGCACGCAAGTTGGCGGCGATACTGCTTCCGCTTCGGGCGATTTGCGCGGCAATGGTTTTGCCCGTGAAATTCTTCGGCAGGGCTTCCGCAAGTTTGAATATCCTGACGGCGAACGCTTTTGTTCGGTCGGCAATTTCGGGAGTTTTCATAGCTCCATTTTCAGCAAACAAACAACTTTATCAATTCTTAATTCTTAATTTTTCATTCCAACTATGAGCGAAGAAAACAACAACCTTTATAAATTTCAGGAATGGCTCGAAACAAAAATCGCCGCTGTGTTGCCCGAAGGCGTCGAAATTCTCTGCCGCCGAAAGGGCAACATCGACAACGATGTCCGCAATGCGCTCTCGAAAATCGGCGTTGCGGTGGTGATAGAGCCGCCGCTCGTGCGCCAGTGGACGGACAGCTACATTTTAAAAGCGGAAGTCGTCGAAAGCGACATCCACTTTTTGGAAAACGTGACGCTTAAAAAGAGCGAACGCACGGCGTCGGGGCTGCTGCTCGACGTGTCGCGGGCAATACATCAGGAGCGTTGCGACGAGCTCGGCGCGTCGGTGCTGCGGCTCGGACAGATTGACGACCTTTCGCCCGCCGACCAGCCGCTTGTCCACTACGTTCTCACCGTATCAAACGCGCTCGACATTTAACTCAAAACAAAAAGGAAATATATCAATGAAGGCATATCCGCTCGAAGACATCAAGGCACCCGCGTATCTCTACATCGGGAACTCGGTTCTGTTTATCAAAGACAACATCAAGGTCCAGAAGACCTCGACGCTTTTGGACGTTGCGGTTTCGCACAACATCAAGGCCGGCGACATTCTCACCGACCAAGCCGTAACAATCAAAGCCTCGCCCGTGGCATTCTCGAACACCGACGCGCTTTTCAAGGAACTTTCGCTCGTCAAGGGCGCGAGAATTCCGAAAGTCGAAAACTGCGCGATTGTAGCGAGAGTTGCGTCGGGCAAGTGGGTGAAGTGGTCGTTTGCGCCCGCAATCCACGACACAATCGGCTCGATAACTTTCGGCGCGAATCTGCCGCTTGGCGAGCACGGCTGGACTGTCTACCCCGACCCGCTCAATCCGACAACGCCGCTTGTTTCGGTTTCGGAACTGACCGCAGCCCCCACCGTCGGCAAGCTTGAAGACGCGGGGCAGTTTATGCTACGATGCTTGGGAATTTACGGAGAGGGCGACGACAAAATCGAATTCGACACGGAGGGCGCGTCCATCGACATCTCGCTTTCTGTTGAGGAAGCGCAGAACGACCGCCTGATAAAGTTCGGCAAAAACCTCACCGACATTTCCGTTTCGGCGAAGTTCAAGCCGCGCAACATTTCGCTTGCCGACTGGCAGAAACTCACAGGCATCACCACGACCGACACAATCGGGCAGTTCAAGGGTGTGGCAAGTTTCCCGAACCTCGTTCTGCGCGGCGTGAAAAAAGACGACGTTCTGTTCACGCTCGCCTCCGCGCGGGTGAAGGACCCGTCGGCGACGTTCTCGCCGAAAGACGCGCTGATGGACGAGCTGACCTTTGAAGCCCACGGCGACGCGATGGGCGACAACAAGCTTACAATCGGCAAGGCCGCCGCAGACTTCGTATTCGAAGAGGACGCGGGCGACTGACTGCCCGCCGTCGACGGAACGGCCGTTGCCGTCGATTCGGCTGCGGTCGTGGTGGCGATGAAAAATGAATGAATTAAAAAATGAAGAATGAAGAATTAAGAATGAAGAATTGGGGGTTCGCACCGCTGACGCGGGCAAACCCGCGAGTCTCACTGGTGTTTCCAAATGCTTTTAGGATTACTCATAAAGCTTTCGGAAGCACCTGTGGGAGTATCGGCGGCTTTGCCGCCCAATTCTTAATTCTACATTCTTAATTCTTCGTTCCCAAACGCAAATGGCGGCATACCTCATATTCCAACCCTACAACGCAACGACGGCGGCGATTTTCGCGCGTTCGGACGACGGGCAGACCTGCACGGTCTCTTCGTCCGCGCCGAACGCGTCGAGAATTTCCGACGAAATCGGCGTGGTGGGCGCGGCGCGTCCGCGCAAGATTTTTCGCGGGGGCACGATATCGCTCGAAATCACCGTCGGGCGCAGGTTTGCGTCCTACAAGGCGGCGGAGGAATTCGAACACATGCACGCAAAGAAAATGCTCGCCGTAAAAGGCACGGGGGTTCTCCGCCTGAAAACTTCGCTCGGAACGGAATTCGTCTACCGCGACGCGTTCTTTGACGACTTTTCGCAAACAAACGCCGCC
Organism: Candidatus Merdousia sp.; assembly: GCA_052273125.1. Classification (GTDB taxonomy): domain Bacteria; phylum Verrucomicrobiota; class Verrucomicrobiia; order Opitutales; family Intestinicryptomonadaceae; genus Merdousia. The sequence continues at coordinate 2,511 of DAVZIV010000102.1, forward strand.
GGCGTGTGGCAGGAAACCTCCTACACGTTCAGCGTCGGCGATTGCGTAAGCGAATTTGCGCTGTCCGTGCTCGGCAGTAGGCTGAGTATTAACGGCGCGGAAGTAATAATTTCACTATAAAACTCAACAAACAAAACTATGTCAGAAACCGAAACAACAACAACGCGCGATTTAAACGACTTCGCGGCGATAACGGTCGGCGCAAACGACAATCTCATTTGCGGGCGTGGCAGGTTTACGGCGGCGGAGTTAATCGCGCTTGCCGCCGAACAGCTCGCGCTAAAACACGCAAAGACGCTCGCCGACGCCATAATAAACAACTTCAACGCGGGAACGCCGACGGCGGGACGCTGCGCGATTTCGCCCACGACAAAACGGCTCTACGTCTACTGCGCCGACAACCTGTGGCACGCGCTGATTCCGTCGAGCTCCGACGGCATTCAAATGCCCACAATCGATGAGGAGGGAGTGAAAAATGTATCTTAATTTTATAAACCACAAAATTTGGAACTGTATAAAAGTTCTTTTGTATAGTTCTTCGTTCTTCGTTTTTAGTTCTGCCTTGCCTGCCGCGCAATACAAGCCTTTGCCCGTCGACGGCGACGGCAAACTTGCGCCGAACTCGAAGTTTGTTTCGGCAAACGGAATCGTCACCGCGTCGAACCTCGGAAAATTCAGGCAGGATTTCCGCCTGTTCATCGACACTCAACCTTCTCCCGACAACAATTCTACAATCGGCAAAATGCAGTGGTGGAGCGACTGCGAAATCAAGTGCATAGACAAGTGGGGAAACTTGGTTTACTTCACTTCGACAATCGCCCTGAACAATTCGCAGGTGGCGGCTCTGCACCCGCAGATTACCGACAAGACGCCCAAGATTTACTACTGGCGCGGCGACTTGAAAAATCCCGCAGGCGGCTGTTGGGGCTTGCGCGGGCAGCTGACGAATTTCAACCTATCCATCGGCGCAAACGGCTCTTACGGATATTCGGCAATTTGGATTTATCCCTCGCTTAGCTCGACCGAAACGCGGACTGTGCCCATCTACACGGGCTTGGGCAAATCGACGAATAAGCAGGTAGTCTGGGGCGAGTATGTGCGCAGTGTGCTCAACAATCCCGACAACACGGTTTTGTGCTGGAGGCAGACGAAGACCGAGGGCGAGATTTTCAATTCGAGAAAATTGTGGCGTCCCGTGCGCATCGAATTTTACGGCGACTTAAAGGAAATCAAATAACGCAATACTATGAAAAACCTACTCACAATTCTTATTTCTTCATTCTTAATTCTTCATTCTTCATTCGCTGCGGAGGAGTTCGACGACACGCTGGCGCAGGTTGACGAATACTCGCGCTACTGCGGTTTGAGGCTTCATCAGCTGGACTTTTCCGCGCCGCTGTTGCGTTCGCGTTTGGCGGGGCGCAACACGTTAATCTGGTATTTGTGGAACGACGCCGACGCCGCCAAGGGGAACATCGACAAGTTCAATGTTGTAGACGACATCAACACTTTAACTCAACCAAAAGGAAAAAACTAAAATGAAAAAGATAATCACACTTGTATCTGTAATTGCGTTTGCGGTTGCCGCGAACGCCAAAACTTCCGCGGAACTTTCCGCCGAATACATCGCCGCCGTCAACGGCGGAATGGACGGCTGGAATGCCTCCATCACGGTCTATCAGGACAACGCCGCCGATGTCGCGACGCTCTTTGAAAGCTGGAAAACCACCAACGCCGCCAAATTTTCCGAAACCGACGAAATCAACAAGGCGATGACTGCCGAGCAGAAGCAGGAAAACTCCAGAATGCGCCATCTCTTCACGCAGTATTTGTTGGCGCATCCCGACAAGTTTGCGACAACGCCCGTTCGCACTGCGTTGCTGACGTGCCCGAGCCGTTGCGTGGCTGCCTACGAAGTTGACAACCCCAACTTCTACGCGGAGCTCAAAGCTGCCGATTTTGTGGTGGACGGTGTAAAGTTGCCCGTCTATGTGGTCTGCAATTTGGCAAAGTCCGCGCAGGACATCGAGACAATAAAAGGACTGTCTGCGGACGACGGCATTTTGTGTCCGCAGCTATATTTCGGCTGTGTCTTCGACGACATTTTGGATATGACCGACGCGACGGCGGCGAAGGCAAAAATTACCGAAATCATCAACGCCCTCGCCAAGAAAAAGCTTTTTGAAAGCAAGTATATGGCGCAGGCAAAGGCGGTAAATTCCATCATCACGGCGCGCTTGGTGGACAGCAAAATTTTGGGAAAGTAGTAAATCCGCGACGGCACGTTTCTTTCGGCGGCGGTTTTTAATGAAGAATGAAAAAACCGAAATTAGAACCGCCGCAAGAAACGCTCTCGGGCATCACTTGGTTTCCTCGGGTGGTCTGTGCTTCAGCACTATCCCACCGCTCGAAAACGCAAGTCCTGCCTCGAGCCTCGCGAATTTGTTCTGTTTTCACAATGTAAATCCGAACTCCGAAAGTATTCAAAAATGGAAAATCAAGACACAAAAGATATGGCTACATTCTTGGGCTACGAGGAAGTGCCGCTTACGCGCCCGATTGGCGACAAAAAGACCGTCAAGGTAAAATGCCTACCCGTGCGAATGTTTGCCGAATATGCCGCGCTGTTTGCGCTCGAAAGCGAGCTTGCGGAGCTTGCAACAGACCTCACTCGCGAGGAAGTCGATATGCTGCTTCCCGATGACAGCGGCAAAATTTTTGAAAAAGTGCACGAACTAAACCGCGTCCCTTTTACGGGCTGGTTGCGTCGGAAGGCGGCGGCAACCAGAATGCAAGCCCAGATTCTTGGGGCGAGTCTTCCCAAAGAGGAAAAAGCGACTGGCGAATAGTCTGCGAGCTTGCCGCGTGGATTTGCGCCAATTCACCGCTAAAATGGGACGACGTGGGAGCTTTCGCCGCTGCGGCTAAGGGACG
>DAVZIV010000103.1:0-5412 GCA_052273125.1 Candidatus Merdousia sp.
GGCGGCTGTCTGTACTACTTGTACTATCCTACCGCCGCCTAACACAAAATCCAGCTCGAGCCTCGCGAGGACGCCGGAGCGCCACGCCATTGAAGGAGCTACTCGCTCCTTACGGCATTTTGCATTCGCAAAATATGCCTATCCCCGCTTTTGCGTTGTGATACTCACTGTAAAAGCAGGGGAGATATTTCGTGGACGCGAAATCCCCCGCGCCACAAGATAAAAAACTGACAAAGCGGCGGAAATTTTACGGTAGTAAAATCGCCGCGCCACAAGATAAATATTTCGCGGAGGCGAAATCCCCCGCGCCATACGTCAAAAAATTTTGAAGCCGATGCGTTCGTAGCGGATTCCGCAAAGCTCGGAATCTGTGAATACATTGCGGCCGTCAATGAGGACGGGGTTTTCCGCCATCAGGGATTTTATTTTGTCCCAGTTGGGCAGTCTAAATTCTTTCCATTCGGTTACGTGGAAAATCACATTTGCGCCCTTTGAACACTCGTAAATGTCGCTTGCGTATTTGATTGTGTTTTCGCCTATGCGGCGCTTGCATTCTGAAACGGCGGCGGGGTCGCACGCGGTGATGTCGCAACCGGCTTTGAGAAGTTCGTCTATCAGCACAAGCGATGTCGCTTCGCGCATATCGTCGGTACCCGGTTTGAAAGACAGACCCCAAATTGCAACTTTGAGCCCCTTGAGATTGTCTTCGCCGAAAATGTCTACAAGCTTTTTGAATAGAACGTGCTTTTGCTCCTCGTTGACGCGCTCTACGGCGTCTAAAACTTTCATTTCGTAGCCCGAATTCTTGGCGGTTTTAAGCAACGCCTTTACGTCTTTGGGGAAACACGAACCGCCGTAGCCGCAGCCCGCGCGCAGGAATTTAGAGCCTATGCGCGAATCCGAACCAATGCCCGAGCGAACCATATCGACATTCGCGCCGAGGCGCTCGCATAGGTTGGCGATGTCGTTCATAAACGAAATGCGCGTTGCAAGCATTGCATTTGCCGCATACTTTGCCATTTCGGCGGAGGCAATGTCCATAAAAATGGCGCGGAAGTTGTTCAATAGAATGGGCTTGTAAAGCGAAGTCATCAGCTTTTTTGCGCGCTCGCTGTCTACGCCTATTATAATGCGGTCGGGCTTTGAAAAGTCTTCTATTGCCGAACCCTCCTTGAGAAATTCGGGGTTCGAGGCTACGTCGAAATCTATGGACAGCCCGCGCTTGTCGAGCTCTTGCTTGATTGTGGCCCTCACTTTTTCGGCAGTGCCTACGGGCACTGTGCTTTTGGTTACCACCAAAACGTACTTGTTCATATTGCGCCCGACTGTATGCGCAACATTGAGCACGTAGGAGAGGTCCGCGCTGCCGTCTTCGTCGGGGGGCGTGCCCACTGCGGTGAAGACAATTTCCACATTGTCGAGAATCGAGCTTAAATCAGTGGTGAAATGCAGCCTGCCGTTCTTTATGTTCTGGAGAACGAGCGTGTCGAGATTCGGTTCGTAAATGGGAATGTCGCCCTTTTGCAGACGCTGGATTTTCTTCTCGTCAATGTCTATGCAGAAGACGTTGACGCCCATTTCGGCAAAACATGCGCCCGAAACCAAACCGACATAACCAGTACCAACAATAGCAATATTCATAGCTGTCTTCCCATTCCACAATTCCGCCGCGTCAAAGTCAATCTTAAACTGATTTTAGCTGTGGCAAATAGATGTACGCGGAGCTCCCGCGCAAAATGTATCCGACTATGTACCCACAGTACGGACAATTAGATATAATACCTATTATGCGATAAAATTGTGCTGAAAATTATTTTTATCGGTCTATAACGGGGGGCGGCAACGAGCGGTCGCGCAACGAAAAAATCCGTTCCAAGAAAAACGGATTTCAAGTTGCTTTTTGCAAAATTTACGCGGTAAGAATTTCGGCTATTGTTTTGCGCCCCATTACCGCCTTTGCCCAATCTCCCGTTCTCGATGTTAGAACGACTGCGGATTTGCCCGTTTGCGGATTGGCGAATATGGTCTGACCCGTCCAACCCGTATGGAAAATCGAATGGTCGCCGAGCAACCCCTGCGGAATGTCGGATTTTGTCATATCCCACCCGAAACTTCGGCGATTTTCTCCGTCTTGGTATTGGCAAGTGGATATTAAATCATAATATTCTTTCGTGAATTTTCTGCGACAGGCAATGTCGTCGACAAATTTCAGCATATCGGGGCATGTCGAAAAACAGCTTCCGCTTCCGAGCGGGTCTCCGAAGTAGTAGCACACAGTGTCGTTGTGGCGGCCTGCGGGTCTGTACGGGAAGTAGTGTTCCACTTCAAATTCCCCGTCGCCTGGTTCGTTCCATTGAGTTTCGGTCATACCGAGCGGCTGCCATATTCTCTTTTTTGAAAAATCGCCAAGGTTCATTCCCGATACTCTTTCCACGATAAACCCGAGCAATATGAAGTTGTAGCATGAGTATTCGTATTTTTCCAGAGGATTGTGCACCGGCATTTTGTTGTAGATGGCGTCGAAAAATTTTTTCCTATCCTGCGTGCAATAAGGTTTTGCGTTGTCGAAGCCGCTCGAATGGGTTGCCAAGTGGCGGACGGTAATTTTGCAATTTTTGCCGAGTTTGTGTTCCGGCAGGTATTTTGTGAACGGAGCATCGAGGTCAAGTTTGCCGTCGCAACAAAGCAACGCGCAGCAGCTTGCCGTAAACGTTTTTCCCACCGAGGCAATGTCGAAGCGCGACTTGCAACACATATTGCGCAAAGGCTTTTTCGTCTGCACGCCGCATGCGGCTATTCCGCCATTCGTTCCGAATACCGTTCCCGCTATTATCCCGTCGCCGATTTGCTTCAGAGCCTCCCTTTTAGCCCTTTCGAGTTTTTCGGAAACGGAATCTTCCGCGAACAGATTTCCCGCAATGAACGGGGTTATAGCACCGAGTTTGAAAAATGTTCTTCTTTTCATATCGTATTTCTTTAGCTCAGTTTACCTGCACGCCGGCGGCTTCGAGCTTTTCGAGGAATGCGGGGTCTGCGGCGGAATCTGTAATTACCCTGTCTATTACGTCGATTCCCGCGAAGAAGCGCGTGCTTCTGACGCCGAGTTTTGTGGCGTCGCAAAGCAGAATGCGCTCTCCGCAAAGCGGCAGAACGTTTTCCTTGAACTCCGCCTGAATTTCGGCTACTTCGCTTGCGCCGCGCTCTATGTCAACGCCGTTGCAGGAGAAGAACGCCTTGTCCACGGAAAATTTCTTCACAAGCGCCCAGTTCGACGCTCCCGCATAGCTGTGGCTGAAGCGGTCGAGTTTTCCGCCTGTGGCAATGAGTGTTATTTTCGTTTTCGACATAATCGGCACAATGCAGTCGTGCGCGTTTGTGATTACGGTCAGGTTAATGTCGGGCAGGGCTTCGGCGAGGGCGAGCACCGTCGAGCTTGCGTCCAAAAATATCGTTTCGCCCTCCTTTATATATTTGAGCGCCTTTTGGGCGATTTCATGCTTTTGCGAGCGGTTAACCTGAAGGCGCTGGGTCATCGGCTGGGCGGTTCCGCGTTTTTCTATGCGCAGCGCGCCGCCGTGGGTGCGTATGAGTTTGTTTTCGGCATCGAGAAATTCGAGGTCTCGGCGTATGGTTTCGTCGGTTACGTCGAAGTGTTTTGCCAATTCTATAGTGCGCAGGCTCGGCTGGGTTTCGAGCATGCTAAGTATTACCCTTTGTCTTTGTCTTGCCAACATATGTCGAATTATTGATTTGGTTTAGTATTGTTTTTTGAAAGATCTTTGGAGGTTGCAAGGGCGATTACTCTACCCTCGCTTCCGACAGCGCAGTAGAAATGGTATACAATGCCGTTGTCGGTTACAACCCACGGTTTGTGCGCATAGACGTTGTCGAATTTTTCCGACGGAACGACAAGCGGCGCGCCGTTCCAATCTGTCCAATGAATGAGGTCGGTCGAACATGCGAAAGTTTCGACTGCCGTTTTCGGGAAATTTTTACAGAACGCATTGAAGTAAAACATTACATAGATGTCGCCCAAACGCACAACCTGAGGGTCGCCCGAAAGACCTTTGCCCGCATCTACAATCGGTTCTTTGCCGAATCTGCGCCACGTTTTCATATCGTCGGAGAGGGCCATTGTAATGCGTTCGTAACCCCCTGTGGTTTTGCAGTTGTAGAACATTACAAATTCCGCCCCGAGCCTTTGTTGCGTATCGCGTATAATGTTGCTTTTGTAGAGCGTCAGTTTTTCAAAATAGCGTGAATCCTTGTCTGACGCGGAAAGCACGGGAAGCGGCAACCTTGTCCATTCTGCGGCGATTGTCGGATTATTGCTATATGACATTCCTATTGAAAGAGGGTCGGTTTCGTAGCCTTTAAGCACGCCGCCGAGATAGCTCATCCAGTATTTTCCGTCGAATTTTTCCGGAGTCCAGTCGCCGTAAAAGTCGCAATTTTGCAGAGCCAAATATCCCGCCGCCTGCTGACCGTCCCAATCGGCATTGTTTTTGCGCTTCAGTATTTCCCCAAGCGGACGCCAATCGAGAAGATTTTTGCTCTCCGCCAAATGGGTTGAATAACCCGCTCCGTCCTGCAAGATGTATATCATATACCAATTTTTACCGTAGCGAAAAACACTGGGGCTGTCTGCAAGCTTTCCATCGGGAGGGCGGACAACTACGCCGTATTTGTATGGAGTTTTGATTTTCTCATAAATCTCCGCCATTTTTTCGAGAGAAACCCCATTGGTTTGAACGAACGCGGGAGCAACGGACTTCGAGTCGATGCCTCCCGAACCCGCATATGTACACAAAGCCGCGAAAACCGATACAGTCAAAACAACTTTTTTAGATATGACCATAAATACTAAGCAAACGTTAAACCGAACGATAAATTTCTTCCCGTAGTGTTTCAATTTTTGCCCTGTTAGTCGAGTTTTTTTTGAAAGACGCGCAACAAAAGCGTTGAAATTGGCTACAAAATTGTAGAATTATGTACAAAAATGTAGTTTTGCTTAAAATGTCGTTAAAACGCCTTGACGTGCTTTATTTATCGGTAATTATGGAGTGCATATTTTAAATCTAACGCAAATAAAAGGAAATAAAATGAACAAATATGTAGCAAAAGTAATGGAAGACCTCAAGGCAAAACAGCCTTGGGAAAAAGAGTTCCTTCAGGCTGCCGAAGAAGTGCTGTCGTCTTTGACGGCAGTGCTCGACGCCGACCCGATTTACGAAAAGAACAAGATTCTCGAAAGAATGGTAGTTCCCGAAAGAATCATTATGTTCCAAGTTCCGTGGGCCGACGACAAGGGCGAAATCCACGTCAATCAGGGCTACCGCGTGCAGTTCAACAGCGCCATCGGCCCCCTACAAGGGCGGTCTGCGCTTCCACCCCTCGGTAAACTTGGGTATT
>DAVZIV010000104.1:0-5369 GCA_052273125.1 Candidatus Merdousia sp.
CGCGGATCTTTTTCCAATGCAACAAACAGTTTTTTCATATTAGTGTAAAGTTTTTGGTTAAATAAAAAAAAGCAGAATATTCCCTTGAGAACAGCCTGCTTTAAAATTGGTTAGCCTTTATTTTCGGAGTCTTGAGCCTCCTCTTGGGGGTCGTCGACCGACGGCGGCGTCGTGTAGTAGTCTTGGTAGCTCTTGTCGTAGTAGTTCATGCTGTACACCGACGACGTGCTTGAACTTACCATATTCATTATTGCGCCGAAGACCGGAATGTTGGATTCCATCATTCTGCGAATGTAGTTTTTAATGACCTTTCGCTTTGCCGAATTGAATTTGACAATGTATATCACGCCGTCAACGGCGGGCATAATCGAAACGGCGTCGCTGACTACGCCGACCGGCGGCGAGTCTACAAAGACTTTGTCGTATTTCTGGCGCAGCTGCTGGAGCATATTGAGGAATTCCTCGGAATTCAAGTCCTGCATCGGGTTGGAAGCGCGCTTTTCGCAGGCGAGAACGTCGAGATTCGGGAAGAAATCGTGGACGATAACGTCGTCGAGGGGGTCGCCCTCTTCAATGTGCGATACCAAACCCTTGTCGGAGGAAATGCCCAGCGTTTTGGCGAGCACGGGCAGGCGCATATCGGCGTCTATGATGATTGTCTTTTCGCCGTTGAGCGCGCAAGTGAACGCCAAGTTGGTTACGACAAAGCTCTTGCCTTCCGAAGGCGTGGTTGAGGTAAAGAGAACCACCTTTGCGTTCTTGGTCATATTGTTAACCTTCAGCGTTGAGTGCAGGGAGCGGAAGGCTTCCGTAGTAATGCGGTCGGCGTTCGAGGCGGCAACCTGAGCCTTTTCCGAAGAGCTCAGACGCACGACTCTGGGAATGATACCCAAGAGCGGAATGCCGATGAATGCTTCGATATCGTATGCGCTCTTTGCGCGGTCGTCGAGGAATGCGACCAAGAACGCCACGCCGACGCCGCCAGCCAAGCCCGCGAAAATACCGAAGAGAACGTTGAGTATGTAGTTGGGGCTTGAGGGTCTGAGCGAGGGTGTAGCGTGGTCAACAATTCTTGCACCCTCGTTTATGAGCGAAACCTGAGCGGTTCTGACGTTCATTGATGCAATGAGAGAGGCGTGCATACCTTCGGCAACCTGACGCTCGCGCTCGAGCGATTTGTAAACGATGGATTTCTTGCCCAAGTCAATGATTTCGTTTTTCTTTTCCACCAAGCGCTTTTCGGAATCCTCGTAATTTTTGAGGGCGTTTTCATAGGTGGACTGCAATTTCTGGTAAGCGTAGTCTACGGCGGAAGCCAATTCCTTGTTAATCTGGTCGAGCGTCTTGCGCGCCTCAATCATCTTGGGGTGCTTTTCCTTGTAGCGCTTTTCCAGAGAGGAAACGTAGACGCGCTGGGTAGACCTGTCGGTTATGAGCTTGCTTATCTGCGGGAGGTCGGCGATAAAGGAAAGTTCGCAGAGGTCTCTGTTTTCGCGCTTGTAGAGCTGAAGCATATTCCACTGTGTGGAGATGGAATCGAGCATGCGCTTGTCGTTGACGACAATGGCGTTGAGGTCCTTGAGCTCCATGCGGTCCACGTCGTCGTCGCGGTCGAGCGAAACGGCTCTGTTCTTTTCGCGGTATTCGATTAGTTTTTTGTCGAGCTCTTTAACTTTTGCCTCCTGCTGGGCGACCTTCGTGCGGAGTTCGTCGATGGAGGTAATCAGCTTTTGAATTTTTCCCTGATGGGTGAATCTGATATACTCGGTTGCAAAGAGGTTTGCAATTTTCGCCGCCGTGTATTTGTCGGGGTGAGTGTAGGTAATTCTAACAAAGAGCGTCATTCTCTCGGGAATGATTTTTCTGTTTTCGTAGAGGATTTCCTCCTCGCTCTTGGGAACGCCTATTGAGAACATATCGCGGTAGGGCGCGGCGAATTTCTTGAGTTCGTCCTCCTTCATTCGCGACTTCACCGCGGAGACAATTTCAAAGCTCTCCATGAGCTTGACCTGCGTGTTGAAGTCTTCCATAGACAAAATTATGTCGTTTCTGGAATGGTTTACGTTGCCGGGGACATCAATGGGGGTGTCGCTGTCGCGCAGAACCTGAATTGACGAAAACGAAGTATATTCGGGCGTGACTTTGAACGTATACAGCAGAACGCCCGCCAAGATAATGAAGAAGGTTATGATGATGTACCAAATGCGCTCGCGCAAAATCATCAGGTAGTCTTTGAACGTGCGGTTGGGAACGCCCGAAGCCGCCGCGGCGGGTGCGCCCGCGGGCTGTCCGCCGTAGCCGTAGCCATAGCCATAACCGCCGTAGCCGTAGCCCGCCGCGCCATAACCCGTGCCGTAGCCGCCGTAGCCGTAACCCGCGCCGTAGCCGCCGCCGTAGCCCGCGCCATAACCGCCGCCATAGCCGTAGCCGCCTGCCTGCCTCTTGCGGCGGACGACTTTCTTTGCCTTTGCCTGCGATTGTTCGGCGTTTTCGGGATTTACCTGATTGTCTTGCTCTTCTGCCATCTCTGTAATTTGTAAAGGTCTTGCTGTGTTTTAGTTGAAAAACTCCGCCGCGCGCGTTTGCGCCGCGGGTTCGGCGTTAGAACGCCGATTCCTGAACTTCGATAGTGTCGCCGTCGCGCAAGGGGAAGTCGGTAACGTTCTTGTCGTTGAGTATCGAGCGCAAGTCGACTTCAAACACGCGAATCGAACCGTCGGAAAGCTTGCGTTTTACGTTGATTGAGCGGTCTTTTGCAATTCTCGTAGTGCCGCCCGCATTTGCTATTGCGCGGGAGAGCGTCAATTCCTCTTCGTTGGGGAAAAGCACTTCGCCGGGGCGGTTTACCTGCCCTATGACATAGACGCGGCGGGGCGCGTATTCGGCAACGAAAATTGAAATGTTTGCATTTGTGAGGTAGTCGTGCTCATACAATTCCTTGATTTTGTTCTGGGCTTCGGAAAGGGTCAAGCCCGCCACTTTCACGGAGCCAATAAGCGGCATAACAATCTGACCGGAGGCGCTGACTTTGTAAACGGTATCCAAATCGGGCTCGTTAAAAACCTTGATATTGAGCACGTCGAGCGGGCACAGCTGGTACGATGTCGGCGTGCCTACGGCAGCCGCCGCGTGCGCGGCAACTACTGCCGCCGCAATTATTGAAAATTTTAACATTCTACTTGCTAATGACATATACAAAAGTCTGACCTTTAAATTGAACTTGGATTTAAAAATTTGAAGAAGTTATAGACGCAAAAATCGCCGTCGTCAACATTTTTTCATATCGGCAAGGCGGCGAAGCGCCTCAACGCGCCCACCGCACACCGGAAGGATAGATTTGGCTACGGCGGCAATCACCGCCTTGTAATCACCGAAATGCTTCCGACATCGCCGAATGAAACTTGGCAGTAGTCCATATTCCATTTTTTCGACTTCCATTTGCCCGTGGCGAAGTCGCGCAGGTTGTCGAGAAATTTTGCCCCCCTGCCCAAGTCTTCAATGGTGTACATATGCGGCCAAATCGAAAGAATTTCGCCGCGGGCGTTGTGCGGGCAGTCCGCCAAATTGCGCAGCGACGCGTACAGGACAACCTCTATTTTGCTTTCGGGTTTCGACACATAATCGGTTATGTCGAGCTCGTACGGGGCGAATTTTATCACGCCCGCGCGCCTGCCATCGACGCGCACCTCCGCTACGGGGCAGTCCAAATCGCCGAGCCGCACAAAGAGTCGCGCGCCGTTTGAAGTGTCGGTTTTCGCGGTTGCCGAGTACACCAGACGCCCCGCGTAGAACGGAAGTCCGCCAGTTGTTGCGTCGCCGAATTTAAGCGACTTGGGGGCGGTGAGCGTTATTGAATTTTTTTCCAGCATCACGTAGCGCGGAAACTTTGTTTTGAACGAATCGTACTGCTTGTCGCGCGGGGCGCGCCCCCGTGTCGCGGGCTTCGACGGAAAAATCGCCCACAAGGTAGACGGCTTCAAGCTCGGTTCCGTAGCGCCGCCACTGCGGCTTGTACGTGGCCACGCCGTATTTAAATTCGGGACAGTAAAGCTCGACGGTGTTTTCGCCGTCTTTGACAAGCCCGGTGATGTCGATGGGCAGCCAGCGGAAGTCGCGCCAAGCGGGCAGTCCCGCGTACGAAACCGCCTTGCCGTTTACCTTTATCTGGTAGCGCTGCGGATATTCCACGACAAGGCGCAGCCTGCGCGAGGGATCGAAATTAGCCGCCTTGAACGAGTATTTCAGGCGCACGTCGCCGTCGTACCTGATTGAATTGAGACAGTTCATAACCTCGAGCACGGGAACTTGGGCGTCAATGCCGCGCCTGTCGCCGTCGAACGAGAAGCTGACGTAGTCGAGCGTGAGCGAATTGTCGTCGAGGCGCTTTGCCGAAATGTTTTCGAGTTTCTCGACGGAAACCGTGCCCAACTTTTTCGGCGCAACCGTAGCCACGGGATTCTCCTTTGAAACGCGAACGAAAACCGACTGCGCCCTTTCAACGTCTACGGATAGTTCCAATGCGCCGTTTCGGCATTTCGCAAAAACGTCGCGCACGTCGCCGGTCTCGATGTCGAGAATCTGCGCGCGCGTGTAGCCGCCGAAAATTTTCAGCGTGCCCGAGAACTTTTCAAACCTGTCGAGGTTTGCCGCCATGACCATTTTCGAGGCGTCGTTGAAGTCGCGCACGTGCACCCAAAGTTTGTCGGAATTTCCCGATTCGCGCGCCAATTCCACGGCGCAGGTTGTGAGTTTTCTCACTGCGCCGCCGAGCGATTTCGGCGAAACTTTTTCCACGCCCGCAAAGAAATTTTCCAACTCCGCGCTCTTTTCGCCGTCGAGATATTTCGGGGCGTCCGCCGTGCGCAGAACAATGCCGCCGCCCTTTGCAAATTTCTTCAGAAGCCCGAGTGTCGAGGGACGCATATTTTCCATCGCCGGCACTACGACAACCCCGTACGACATTTGCGCAACGCCCAATTTTTTGCCCCGAACAAAGCCGTCTTCCTGCATCAGCTGTTCGTCGCCCAAGTCGAATGTGAGCTGGTTTTGGGCGAGCGACTCCATTGCCGCGTAGAAATTGTCGCTGAGCCTGCTGGCGACTCTGCGCGTATGCGCCGACGATTCCAATGCCGAAACCGACTTCGGCGCGCATATCCATTCGCTTTGCATGCTCTCCTGCGGGCTAATCAGCAGAACGTCCGCGGCGTATTTTCCCTGCGAGAGCACATAGCAGGCGCGCGCAAGGGGAACGTCTATTTCGGAATTGAGCTGCCACCAGCTTTGCTGGTAATTGATATTTTGGGGATAGTCGCGCTTGCGGCAGCCCGCCATTGAATAGAGACTCAAATGCGGAACAAGCTGGTTTATGC
>DAVZIV010000105.1:0-5345 GCA_052273125.1 Candidatus Merdousia sp.
ATAACAGCCGAGAGCGTAATGGTTGGCGAGTTTTATAAATGAAAAGAGGGCAACATTCGTTGCCCCTCTTGACATTTAGATAAAAACTCGTCGCCAACCATTACGCGCCCTCGCGCGTTTTAATTAGGGTTGGAGGCGCTGAATGTCCCACACCCCTGAGGGGGTGAGAGTGTAGGCAAACCTGTCGTGCAGCCTGTTCGCCCTGCCCTGCCAGAACTCGAATTTCTTGGGGACAATTCTTATGCCTCCCCAAAAATCTGGCAGGGGAACTTTGCCGTCGGCAAATTTCTGCTTCATCTTCTGGAATTGCATTTCGAGCAGCGAGCGCGACGAAATCACGGAACTCTGGTGCGAAACCCAAGCCCCGAGCCTGCTGCCGAGCGGTCGGGAAAGGAAATAGCGCAGCGATTCCGCCGCGGAAATCCTCCCCGCAGTGCCTTCAATGCGCAGCTGCCGTTCCAAGTCGAGCCACGCAAAAAGCGCACAGACATTATTGTTTGCCTGAAGTTCGGTTGCCTTTTGGCTGTTGTAGTTGGTGAAGAAAACAAAACCGCGCTCGTCCCAAGACTTCAGCAACACTATGCGGCTCGATGGCGCGCCCGACGCCGAAACGGTGGAAACGGCCATTGCGTTGGGCTCTGCAACCTTGCATTCAACGGCGTGGTCGAACCATTTTTTGAACTGGGCAAACGGATTGTCGTCGAGCATATCGCGCTCGAGCCCGCCCTTTAAATATTCGTTTCTGAATTCAAAAATATCCATTAGATAAACTCCTTTACGGTTTTGGAAAGAACGGCGTCGGAATCCATTTTTTGAAAGGTCGAAAGGGAGATTTTCACGGCGTTTTCGTAGCCCGAAAGGCGTTCGAAGACGAGATCGTCGCCGTCGTTGATTGAGAGAATTTCAAGCAGGCGGGCGATTGTCATAGTGTCTGGGGCAACGGAGGGCTTGAGCACGGTGTCGTCGCCGACCTCGGCAAAACAAATCAGACGCTTTTCGCACAACCAGCGCACGCACATAGCCAAAAGCGCAGACGGCAGCTTGAGGCGCACGGTGAGTTCGTCGAGATTCTTCGCCCCAGATCCCGCGTTGTAAAAATCCTTGGATACTTCGCAGAAGACGGCGAGGGCGCACATTCTCTTGGCGCGGGAACCTATTTTGTTCCACGCGTGGGCGTCGTCGTAAAAGCCGACAAACTGCACGCTGTAGGCAATCATTCCTCCGGAAAGCAAAAATATCCAGAATATGTAAAGGCTGAACATTGCAATTACCACAATCGCCAAATACCCGTAGAAGCTCTGCTGCTTTGCAATGTATGAGATGTAGAGGAAAGACCCCCTGTTGTTCAGGAGCAGCAGAAGCGTTACAACCGCGCCGCCGACAAGCGCCGATTTCCACCCGACTTTCGTAAACGGAATGAATTTGTAAAAGCACGAAAGCACCGCCAGCATCACGGAAACGCCCAAGACATAGCTTATCCACGGCAGATATTCCCTGATAAACGTTATGTTTCCGAAAAGGCGCGCCAAAGTCGAAGTCGCAAAGAAGCCCGCGGCGAAAATAGAACCTACAGACCCGAAGAAAATCATCACAAAATAAAACACAATTCTGTTTATCCAGTTGCGCCCCTGCTCCACGCCCCAAATGTAGTTGAAGGCGCTTTCCATATTCACAAAGAGCAGCAGACACGTAAAGAGCATTGCAACGACGCCGAAAATTCCCGCCTTTGCGCTGCCCTTGGATATGTTTGAAATGAATTCGTAAACGCGCGGATTGACCATAACGCGCCGAGTTTTTGCAATATGCGCGCCGTCGGAACTTCCGGAAACCGCCTTGCCCGACGCGCCGCCGCCGACTGCCGCAGATGTGCTCCCAGAGTCTGGAGACGAATCCGCCGAACTTTTGCCCGCAAGCGCCGCGCCGCCGTTATTGGCGGGCTGGACTTTTGCGCCCGAATCCGCCGCTGCGGGATTGGCCGCTTCGACAGACCCATCCGAAGAATGCTGCGCCTCTTCCTTGAGCATTTCGTTGAACGCGGGCATCACGAATGTGGCGGCGTCCATAATTTTATCGTAGAGATACGCCTCGTCCTTGTCGCGGAAGAAGAGCTGCGAAAACATTATGGTTATCGCCAGAATCGGGCCGACGGCAAGCAGCGTAGCGTAGGACAGCGACGACGCCTGAACCATAATGCGCTTTTTGATAATGCCGTTTACAACGGCAAAAACTATGCGCGCAAAAACTATCGCAGCGCGCCTGAACCCGTGTTCGGATTTTGTAGAAACACTCCACAACTCGCCGCCCAAATTTTTCATCTTTTGAACAAGCGGTGTCTTGGCGGATTTTTTTTCTTCGTCCATTTTTATGTTAAGAAGTTAAAGCGAAAGAGTGCACGCGCGCATCGCAAGAGCGACAGCCGCCCACGCCGCGCCGAGCACAATGCCGCAGCGGCGCGTAAGCATTGCCGCGGCAACCCACATCAGAACGACGGGCCAGACGTCGGAAGAGTCGCAATACGCAAGATAGCCGAAAAAACCAGCGCTTGCAAGAGCCTTGAAAAAGAAAAGCTCGAAGGGCTTAAGCGGCGTGAGAAACGCCAAAAACAAAAGCGCGTCGATGCCGCGCGATATGTTCTGCGGCGTTTTGAGCACGTCGAAATCAATTCCTCCGGAAGAACAAAGAGCGCTCGCGATGTAAACGGCAAGCGGAATAAACGAGACCAGCAGAAAAACCTCCGCGGCTATAAACGAAACCGCATACGCAATTTTTTCGCGCAGCAATTTTGAAGCAACAATTCCGGCAAACGTCATTTGGCAATTCTCCATTTTTACTTCTGTTTGCAGGCGCGCAGTTTGGTCTCGATTTCGCGCGGATCGTCCGCCCAGCCCAACTTGCTGCGCAGAATGCCGAAGTGCGAGTGCCCGCGCTTGCGCATAAATTTCACGGTGCACGGCGGCATGTACAGCTCGAGCTCCGCGCTGCTTGCCATTGTTGCCACCTGCCTGCCGTCTGCCATAAGGACACTCTCGCCGCTGACGCACATAAGGCGCACGAGCGTTCCGTAGCTTAGAACCAGGCTTCTGTTCGAAAGCGTGTGCGGGCAAATCGGCGTCATTACGAATGTGCGGGACTTCGGGTGGATAATGGGCCCGCCCGCGGAAAGATTGTATGCGGTAGAGCCCGTGGGCGTGGAGAAAATCAGGCCGTCGCCGGCGTACTCGGCAATGAATTCGTTATCGGCGTAAATTCTGAATTTTGAAATGCCGTTGACGCGCGAGTCCTTTACCACGAAATCGTTGAGGACAAGGTGCGTTTTGTTTTCGTACGTCGCCGAAAGCATTGCGCGCTCGAAAATCTTGCCCTCGCCGCGCGCCAGCAACAGGAAGAGCTCTTCGTCTATCTCGCCGCTGTATGTCGCGAGAAATCCGAGCTTTCCCAAATTTATGCCGAAGACGGGAACGGAATATTTTGCCAGCATTTTGGCGCACGAAAGAATTGTGCCGTCGCCGCCGATTACACAGCAGGTGTCTATTCCACTGAAATATTCCTCGGGAGTCGGGTATTGCGTGGAAATTTCCACGTCGAGCCCGCCGCGCCGCGCCATGCCCGCAAGCTTATGGGCTATGTCCAAGGCGTCGGGCTTTTGTATATTCACAACGAACAAAATTTTCAGATTTTTCTTCACACGGCGATTTAAAATACCGCAAGCGGTTTTTTGCAATTCTATTTTGTCTAAAATGCGCGCCGCCGGCCGCAGCAAAAACAGCAGGCGGCGCGTCGAAAAAAGGCGGGCAAAAGCCGCGCTGGGCGCGGGCGGCCGCGCTCGCAAACATCTACTACCGGTACGAGCCGCGCGCGAGCTACCTGCGCGGGGTGCCAAATTCAGCAACAGCCCCGCACAGTTGAACAACGACGCCCCACGCGCGACAGGCGGCTACAAATGCCAAAATCCCGCCTTTAGAACATGTAAAAATACGATATTGCGGCAGCCAATATCACAATACCAATACCCAATCCTATTGCAAACGGCGCGTAGCGGGTTTCAAGGGTGGAAACAAATTCGGCGTGCGCTTTCCTTATGTTGTAGGAAACCTTCAGCGAATGCCTTTCCTCGTTGGTCAGAATGCCCGTGCGCGCGTATTCCGCGGCACGCCCCTCCGGAAGCGCGGAGACTTTTGCTCCGATAAAATCAACCGTTGCATCGGGCGAATCAACACCCGCGCGCCACATAAAATCGGAAAGCCTGTCGGCTGGAAGCTGGAATGTTGTAAACGTAGCCTCCCAAACATCGCTGGAAAGAACGCGCAGCAGCAACGCTTCGGAAAAGAGTTTCAAAACCGCCGCGGAATCCTCCACGCGCGAGCGAATCGTGGCGCGGTCGCCGAGGCTTGCAGCGTATGCGCAATCGCCGAATTTTCCGCGCCAAGCCTCGGCGGGCAGCGAGGAGGAATGCGTTTTGCAAAATGCCGTCGGGTCTATTTCGCGGAGAAATCTCGGCTCTCCGAAAAACGAGCCGAACCACTGTCCGTAGCACGCCATAATGTCCGCGGGATTTGCCGATATTTTTTCGGTCTCCTCAGCCGTAAAAACAAGGTGGTGGGCTATGAAATTGGCGTTGCCGTCGAAGTCCTTCCCGCAGTCTTTGGTGCGCGTGAGCAGGTGGTATTTCACGCCGTCGCTCTCCAATATTCTGTGCGAAAAAACCGTACCCCTCTCTATACCGTAATGGCTGCGCCGCTCTATTTTAGAAACCAGATTTTCCGGCATCTTTTCGCTTCTTGCGACTGTCGAGAATCCCGTTTTGCCTTTCGTCAGCGACGAACCATAACTTGTGTATACTAATTGAAACGCCATATTTTTCCGGATTTTGAGTGTTCACCTATTAAAAGACGGTTTTCCGCGGAATTTCTCCGCCGCGCGCAATCCCCCCGAAGCCAATCGGCAAAACACCGACCACCTCCAAGACTCAATCACGCCCCGTCGGTCTGAACTATCTCATCTTCTCCCCAAAAAATCAAGTCTTTTTTCTTGTGGCGCGGGGGAAATATTTCGCGGATGCGAAATATTTCCCCCGCTTTGCCCAGCTCGGCGGGTTTCCTCCCTGTGGCGTACGGATTTTTCTCCCGAAAAATATTCCGTACTTTGTCAGTACATATCACGGTGCTTTCAAATTCAGAATACACAAAACTTCCGAACAGCTTGACTAAAAAAATACCTTCAGCCAAGAACCAGCGTAGGATTGTTAAAACGCGCGAGGCTCGAGCTGGATTTTGTGTTAGGCGGCGGCAGGATAGTACAAGTAGTACAGACAGCCGCCGCCTAACCAAAAAACAGCCGAGAGCGTA
>DAVZIV010000106.1:0-5339 GCA_052273125.1 Candidatus Merdousia sp.
TGCTCATACCTCTCCCCCTTGTCAATATATTTTTTATGAAAATTTTGGTGTTTTTTTACAACTTTATGGGCATCAATTTATTATCGGCGGAAATTTTTTATGTTTTCTGGAGTTTACCCCACAGAAAATTCAATAATTTTAAGAAAATCTCGCGTTTTTGATCCTAAAATCCGCAAAAATCCCCTGCCCTCGACAAAAAAAACGTAAATTCAAAATTTTGAGGCAAAAAATTTAAACATAAAACATCACGAAATATCATTAACAAAATCGCAAAAATAGGCCGCAAAAACCAAAAGCTTATTGAAAAACAGAACGAAGTCTTGATAATAAAAACAGAACGATTAAAAAATGTCATCCCGTGCATTCAGAACCAGAATCAACGCCGTTGCGGATTTTCTTTTTCCGCGGCGCTGCCTTGCATGCGGAGAAATAAACCCGAAGGGAATCTACAAACACATATGCGGGGACTGCGCAACAACCGCAATGCTTTGCACCGGCGGGCGCTGCCTGATTTGCGGCGAAATAATCGGCGGCAAAGATTCGCCCAACGTGCGAGGCTGCCCGAAATGTTTCGACATAAAAACCGCCTACGACGAAGCGCTTTGTCCAACAGTATTCGACGGCACAGCAAAGCAGTTAATACACGCGCTGAAATACGCCTCGGCTCCGTACGCGGCAACTGACCTTGCGAAGCTCGCCCTCCGCCACCCAGATACGGAGATATTTCTACAAAACGCAACGATAGTGCCCGTTCCCCTGCACTGGCTAAGGCGTTTCAAACGCGGATACAACCAGACCGAAATTATCGCGCGGCAAATTGTAAAAATCGCGCCCCGCCTAAACATAAAAATTGCCGACATTCTAAAAAGAACAAGGCGGACATCAACGCAGACAAAACTTTCGAGAGAGGCGCGAATGGAAAATATAAAGGGAGCGTTCGCGCTAAAGGCGGGCGTAAAACTTCCGCCCAAAGACGCCCCGATAATTTTGCTCGACGACGTAATGACGACAACCGCCACAATAAACGAATGCGCCAAAACTCTAAAACGCGCGGGCTTTAAAAACATAAGGGCATTTGCCGTTGCAAAGAAAATATAAACCGGACGCAAAAAAAAAGAAAAAACGCCCGTTGTTCCACGTGGAACATTTTGCCCCTGTCCGTGTTTTATGCGCCCGCAACAAAGCCTCATTTTTTGCCCGAATAGCAAATTAAATGCCCGCCCCACCCAACTCCTCCGCAACCAAACACCCTGCCCTACCCTGACACGCGAAAAAGACAAAATTTTCGATTTTCGGGAACAATGCGTAAAAATACGTTTTTTCGGCGCTTTGTCCATTCAAACAGGCAAAACCATTCGACCCGCAAACAAAACGCCGTTTAGGGGCATTTTTGAAGCCCGATTTTTTGAGCCGCCAACAAAAAACTTGACCGCCCCTGCCCCGTCCTTTTAGATTCTCGCCCGCCGTTTGGCATTCGGACAAATTCAAAACTAAACAGGAGAAATATGAAACGATTTATCGCAACAGTTGCACTCGGCATTTTTTTGCTGTCGGCACTCAACGCCGCAGACCTACAAAAACTCTTCGACGCCGCAGCGTCTTCGCCCGACAAAACCCTTACGCTCACGGGGCTTCACTCCCTCACCGCGCCCGTAAAGCTTACGCAAAAACACAGCGGACTTTCCGTTGTCGGCGACGGCACTGCCGTTATTTCGGGAGAGATGAAAATACGGAACTGGCAAAAGGACGGCGCGCTTTGGAAGGCAAAAGTAGACGCGCCCTTCGTGGAATACCTCGTTGTCAACGGGCAGCGGGCAAAAATCGCCACAACGCGCGAAATAACCGTTGAAAAACTTCCGCCCAAAAAGGACAACGAAATTCTGCGCCTGAACACCGCCGATATTCCCGTCTACACAGATGCGGAACTCCCCGACGCCTTCATGGAGTTCGTGGCATTTTGGGAATTCAAACGCTATTATATCAGCTCAATAAAACATAACGCAGACGGCACATCGGACATTCGACTCAAAAACGGAAACCTGCGGCTTGCCTACCAAAAACCCGAGTGGGTTCATTTTAGGTTCGCGAACTCCAAAAGCTTTCTATCCGCAGGGCAATTTTACTTTGACAAGACACAGAAAACGCTTTACTACCACCCGCGCGGGGGCGAAATGCCCGAAAATTCGTCGGCAAGCATTGCCGTTCTCGACAGGCTAATCGAAATCGACGGCGCGGCAAATATAACATTCGAAAATGTAAAATTCGCCAACTGTGCGGCATACACCAGCTATGCGCACACATGCGGTCAGGCGTCGTGCGCGCTTCCGGCTGCAATCGAAATTTCAAACGCGTCGGACATATCCGTTCTCGGTTGCACGTTCGAAAAAACCAACGGCTACGCCATTGCAATAGAACACACATTCAAAGGAGGGAAAATCCAAAACTGCATTTTCAGCGATATCGGCGGCGGCGCGGTTCGCTTGGGCGAATGTGGGCGCGGCGACAGTCGCACATACGAAAAGCTCGTCCGCGGAGTGGAAGTAAGAAACAATATAATATACAAATACGGGCGCGAATTTCTCTCGGCAGTTGGCGTTCTTATTCTCGACTGCGCCGACAATATTGTGGCCGACAACACAATTTCCGACGGCTATTACAGCGGAATTTCGTGCGGCTGGAGCTGGAACCCCGTCGAAATTTCATACGCAAAAAACAACAAAATCCTCCGCAACAAAATAACTAAAATAGGGCAGGGCAAACTGAGCGATTTGGCGGGAATATATTTGCTCGGCATGCAGGAAGGCACGCTCGTTGAGGGCAACAGGATTGAATGCGTTTCAAGCCGCAGCTACGGCGGCAACGGCATTTACTGCGACGAATCCTCGAGCCACTATACGGTAAAGAACAACACGATAATCGGCGCGCAGTCGGGCATGAGTCTTAACATAGTGAGGGCAGTCCGCGTCGCAAACAACGTAATAGCCGCCGCAAAACGCCCGATAACCCTCTACTGGACAAACAAGGGCGGCTACAGACAAGACCTCCACAGAGACGCCGTCATAGAACGCAATATTTTCGACTGGACCGACGGGTTCCTCAGAATAGCAATCGCATGGAACAAAGACCTGCCGATAAAAAAATTCGACGACAACATATACTTCGAGCACGGACAACCCAAAGACTCGCTTTTCGACTGGGCCTTCGGATTCGGGAAGGGCACAGCGAAATTCGAAAAAGGCGGATTCGCACAATGGCAAAAGGCGACGGGCTTCGACCTGCATTCTTTCAACGCCGACCCTCAGATTGAAGACGGCGAGCCGCAAAATATCGAGCTTTGCGAAAAAATCGGCTTCGAGTTTTTCTCCACAAAGTCGGCGGGAGTCAAAGGCGCAATGCGCAAAAAACTTGCCGAGCTCGGGCTAAAATAACGCCGAAAAACATATCGACAAAAAAGGCTATCGCAACCGATAGCCTTTTTGCGCCCTACACAAAAGCTACTCCGACTGCCAAAACGCCTTTAGGTGGACAATCAACACGCTGATGTCGGCGGGGGAAACGCCCGAAATGCGGGAAGCCTGACCGACAGTCATCGGAGAAAGCGCCTTCAGCTTTTGCGAAGCCTCTATGCGCAGTCCGCGAATGGAGGAATAATCCACCGAAGACGGAATTTCGATATTTTCATATGCGGCGGACTTTTCAATCTGGCGCATATCGCGGTCGAGATAGCCGCGGTAGACAACGCGGTAGAGAATTTCCCCCCTCACGGAATCGGGCAGGGAAAGGAATTCCACGGGCAGGGAGGGCAGGGCTGCCGCGCCGTCGCGGCGCAGCGCAAGAGATTCGCCGCCTCGCTCGAAACGCTCCACAAATTCGGCAACGGTGTCGATTTTCGCCCTTATGCGCGCCAGACGCGCCGCGTCCACAAGCCCGAGCCGCGCCGCAGCCTCGTAAAGGCGGATTTCGGCGCTGGAATGGTTGAGCAGCAGGCGGTATTCGGCGCGGCTTGTAAACATTCTGTACGGTTCTTTCGTCCCCTTTGTAACGAGGTCGTCAATGAGGACGCCAATGTAGCTTTCGTGGCGTTTCAGGATGAGGGGAGCCTTGCCGAAAACCTTTGCGGCGGCATTTGCGCCCGCGACAAGCCCCTGACCCGCCGCTTCTTCGTAGCCGCTTGTGCCGTTTATCTGCCCCGCACAGAAAAGCCCGTCCACTATTTTCGACTCCAACGAAGCCTTCAGCTGCGTCGGCGGGGCGAAATCGTATTCCACCGCATAGGCGGGGCGGGCGACTTCGGCATACTCCAGCCCGGCGACCGAACGGATAATTTCAAGCTGCAGGTCGAACGGCATCGAAGTGGAAAGACCGTTGATGTACCACTCGTCGGTATAGCGCCCCTCGGGTTCGAGAAAAAGCCTGTGCGTTGCATGCGAGGCAAAGCGCACCATTTTGTCCTCGATGCTCGGGCAATAGCGCGGCCCAATTCCCCTGATTTCGCCGCCGTACATAGCCGAACGCCCGAGATTGGCAAGTATAAGCTCCTTTGTCTTTGCGCTTGTGTCGGTTTCAAAGCAGCAAAGCTGGTTCCGCCCGAAACCCTCGAATCCGCCGAACGAAAGCGAATGTTCCACGTGGAACATTCCGCGAAGGTGCGCGCGGCGGGCGTCGAGCACCCTGCGCCTGCGCGCGGGAGACTGCGGAAGGTCGCAATAGCGCTCCGAAAGGGCTTCGTCGGAAAAATCTGGCTCGCCAGCTTCCGCAGAAGAGGGGCAGGGGAGCGTGTCGCGCGTGTCGTAGAAGCCGAAGAGGCACGGATTGGCGTCGCCGCGCTGGATTGCGCATTTGGAAAAGTCTATCGATTTCCCCAAAATTCTGGCGGGCGTGCCCGTCTTGAGACGCCCCAGCGCTATGCCCGCCCTGCGCAGGCTGTCCGAAAGCGCGTTCGAGGCAAAGTCGCCCATTCTGCCCCCGACGGTCTTCGCGCTGCCTACGTGCATAAGCCCCTTGAGGAACGTGCCCGTCGTCAAAACAACCGTCTTTGCGCGGAACGATACGCCCAAATTCGTGGACACCCCAGCGACTTTTCCGCCCTCCACGTCAAGCTCGAGCACCTCCGCCTGAAAAAGGGAGACATTGGGCGTTTTTTCCAGAACGTTTTTCATTCTGAACTGGTACGCCTTTTTGTCGCACTGGGCGCGCGGGGACTGAACGGCGGGGCCCTTCGACATATTCAAAACCCTGAACTGAATGCCCGATGCGTCGGCATTGACCGCCATTTCGCCGCCGAGGGCGTCAATTTCGCGCACGATGTGCCCCCTTCGCCAAACCGCCTATTGCCGGAT
>DAVZIV010000107.1:0-5339 GCA_052273125.1 Candidatus Merdousia sp.
CCGACGTCGTTAGCGGAACGCTGACTTCGTAGAAAATTCCGCCGACATCGACGATCGCCGAAACGGGCGTCGACGAAACGAGCCTGCCTCTGATTCCTACTATCATAATTACTTAAGATTTAACACATCTTCCATTCCGTACAAGCCCGCGGGCTTTCCCAAAACCCAACGCGCCGCGCGCAATGCCCCGAGGGCGAAGACCTTTCTGTCTGCCGCCTTGTGGGCGAGCTCAAGACGCTCGCCGTCTGCGGCAAACACAACGGTATGGTCGCCGACTACGCTGCCGCCGCGGAGCGCGTGCACGGCGACTTCGCCGCGCGGGCGTTCGCCGACAAGCCCTTTTCTGCCGTAGATTACGCTATCCTCGCCTATTCCGCGCGCGTCCAGAACAATCTGCTTGAGTTTTTCGGCAGTGCCGCTGGGGGCGTCCTTCTTGTGGCGGTGGTGCATTTCCACTATTTCAACATCGTATGAATCGTCGAGTATTCTCGCGGCAATCTTTGTGAGGTAGTTGAGAAGATTCACGCCGAGGGAATAGTTGCCCGCCCAGACAATCGGGATTGTCTTTGTGCAGGCAAGAATCCGTTCGCGCTGCTGCGGAGTGTGCCCCGTAGTGCCGATTACGAGCGGCTTTGCGTTCTTTGCGCACAGTTCGGCAAGCGCGGGAGTAGTGTCGCGAAACGAGAAGTCTACCACCACATCGACTGCCGAAATCGAATCGGCGGGATTGTCGCCGACATCGCAGGCGGAAACAATTTTGCAGCCCGCATCGGGCGCGGCGGCGGTTATAGCCTGCCCCATTCTGCCCTTTGCGCCGTTTAATAGAATGTTTGCCATATTAAAGAAGCCCTATGTTTTTGAGTTCGCCCTTGAGAATTTCAAGTTTTTCGGGTGCCATTTTGCAAAGCGGCAGGCGCACGAAATCGTTTTGAATTCTGCCCGTGAGCGCCAGCGCCGTCTTTGCGGGAACGGGGTTCGGCTCTATGAAGAGCGCCTTGAAGAAGCCCTTGAGCTTGGCGTCGAGCGCTTCAGCCTCGGCCCACTTGCCGCCTTGGCAGAGGCTGACAAGTTTTACCATCGTTTCGGGAACGAGGTTTGAGGCGACGCTCACAACGCCCTTTGCGCCCGCTTTCATAAATTCGACGGTCAGACCGTCGTCTCCGCTGAGGGCGTCCATCAGGCCGCCCGCCTTTGCGCACAAGTCGGCGACTTTTTCGACCTTGCCGCCGGCCTCTTTCATCACGCGGAAATTCGGGTATGCCTTTGCGAGGCGCAGCGCGGTGTCGTTTGAAATTTCGATGCCGCAACGCCCCGGTATGGAGTAGAGCATTACGGGTTTCTTTGTGCATTTTGCAATTTCGCTCATATGCAGGAAGACGCCCTCCTGCGAAGGCTTGTTGTAGTAGGGAGCCACAACCAGAAAGCCGTCTGCGCCCGCCTCGTCGGCCTCGCGCGTAAGGTGCACGGCCTCTTTTGTGCAGTTCGAGCCAGTTCCCGCAAATACGGGAACGCGGCCCTTGGCAAATTCGATAGTCTTTCTGATGGTCACGATGTGCTCGACGGGGTCGAGTGTGGGAGATTCGCCCGTAGTGCCCACGGAAACCAGTCCCTCAACGCCGCCTTTTATTTGCGACTCAACCAATTCCTTCAACGCGTCGAAATCGACGCCCAGCTCGGTCATCGGCGTGACCAAGGCAGTCCATACTCCTGAGAATTTTTGCATATATTTTCCTGTTGTTAAAAAGGGTATGCGCGGCGCGTCCGTTCCGCGCGGAAAAAGACGCGCCTCGCCAAAATTAAAGCTCCACAACCTTGACGTTTTTGGGCGCGAGACCGTCTATGGAAATGTTGAACGTTTTTTCGCGACCCGCCGCCTTCGCCTCGGCAAGCTTTTTGTCTTCGGGAGTCTTGAGAGCGTATGCAGAGCGCGGCTTCTTGTAGAGGTCTTCAAGTTGCTGCGGGAACATTGCGTATATTACGCAGTGTTCGTCGTCGTCCTTAATTCCCTTTTCCCTGAGAGCCTTGCGCAGGTCTTCCATGCCCGATTTTTTGAGGTCTGCGGGGCGGCAGTCTATGGGCTCTTTGCCCGACTTCTGCTGCGCGAGCTTGCGGATTTCGGCGTCTACCGAAGCGGGCGTGCGTCCGTAGTAGCCCAAGGCGATGTCCATTGCCTGCGGCGTGAACATCTTCCAGCGCCCGAATTTCACGTTCATCATTGCCTGAGTGCCCACGATTTGCGAGGTCGGCGTTACAAGGGGAATCCAGCCGAGCTTTTCGCGCACATAGGGAACTTCGGCGAAAACTTCGTCGAATTTATCCTCCATCTTCTGCTCCTTGAGCTGGACTCGGAAGTTTGAAAGCATGCCGCCGGGAACTTGGTAGACGAGCGCGTCGGTGTCTATTACCTCGTTCTTGGGCATTGTGTAGAAGGCGAGCTTGCGATAGACTTCGGTGAAATACTTTCTCAGTTCGGCGAGCTTTTTGGTGTCGTACGAGGGTCTGCGCGGGTGGTCTTGCAGCATTGCGAGCATTCGCGCGGTGTCGGGCTGAGCCGTGCCGTTTGCAAAGGGGGAAATGGAGGTGTCCACGGCGTCCACACCCGCGTCAATGGCGGCGTAGTATGTGGGCGCGCCCATTCCAGCGGTTTCGTGGGTGTGGATTATCACGGGAATTTTTATGTTGGACTTCAACCCCTTGACGATTTCGTACGCAACGTACGGGGGAATCAGACCCGCCATATCCTTGATGACGACCGCCGAGCAGCCCATATCCTCGAGCGTGCAGCCCAATTTTACAAAGCTTTCAACCGTGTGCACGGGGCTTTGCGTGTAGCATATTGTGCCGTGGGGCTCTTTGCCCGCAGCCTTTGCCGCGTTGATTGAGCATTCGAGGTTGCGGACGTCGTTGAGGGCGTCGAAAATTCTGAAAATGTCCATTCCGTGCCTTGCCGAGGCGTTGACAAACGCCGTCACAACGTCGTCGGGGAAGTGCGAGTACGCGACTATGTTCTGCCCTCTGAAAAGCATCATGTGTTTTGTTTTCGGGCACGCCTTTTTGAGGGCGTCGAGGCGGTCGAAGGGGAATTCGCCGAGGAAGCGCAATCCCGAGTCTATGGTCGCCCCGCCCCATGTTTCGAGCGCGCCGAAGCCGAGGCTGTCGAGCGCGTCGCAGGCAGGCAGCATATCCGCCGTGGGCATGCGCGTTGCCGCCAGAGACTGGTGGCCGTCTCTCAAAACTGTATTATTGAAAATTACGGGTTTCATATCAGGTTGAATTTCGGGTTATTTGAAATTTTTGCGACACTTGCGCCGCGCGCTTTGTTCCGAATTTCGGGCGGGCGTAAATGTCGAATATAATTGACTAAACATAATCGTATCGGCAGATAATAATTTCAAGAAAAAAAGATGAAAGCACACATACGCACATACGGCTGCCAGATGAACGAGCGCGATTCCGAAAACATCGCGGCAAATTTTGTCGAAAACGGCTGGCAAATAACGGACGCCGAGGCCGACGCCGACGTTATTGTAGTCAACACCTGTTCCGTGCGCGAACAGGCGGAATCAAAGGCAATAGGCAAGTTGGGACATTTGCTCGCATACCGCAAGAGCGCGGGCAAAACCCTGCCCGTTATAGGAACTACGGGATGTATGGCGCAAAACCGCGGCGCGGGCATTGCCAAAACCCTGCCCGATATAGATTTTGTTGTCGGACCGCGCAAGACGCATCTTGTGGCGAAAATCGCCGCCGACATTTTCGGCGAAAAATCGCGGGCGGCGGCGGGAAAATCCGCCGATTTTACACCCTACATAGACGTGGCCGACGACCCGTCGGGGCATCTCAAAATCAGCAAGCATTTTCCGCTTTCAAAATCGGCGGGCGTCTGTGCGTTTGTCTCCATAATGCAGGGCTGCCAGATGAACTGCTCCTATTGCATTGTGCCGAAAGTCCGCGGCGTTATGCGCTCGCGCCCGACGGAAGACGTAGTTGACGAAGTACGCCGCCTTGCCGACGGCGGGGTGCGCGAAATCACTCTGCTTGGGCAGGTCGCCAACGCGTTCGGGTTCGAGAGGCGCAATCCCGACGGGGTTTCGGAATTCGTGCGCCTGCTCGGGAAAATAGACGCCGTTGAGGCGGTAAAGCGCATAAGGTTTACGTCGCCGCACCCGTCGTTTTTCAGGGACGACCTCATAAACGCCTACGGAACTCTCCCCAAGCTTTGCGAGTATGTCCACTTGCCGCTTCAATCCGGCAGCGACACAATCCTCAAGGCGATGAACCGCCCCTATTCGGCGGAAAAATTTCTGCAAATTGCGCAAAAGCTGCGCGCACGCTCGCCCGATATGTCGATTTCCACCGACGTAATTGTTGGTTATCCGCGCGAAACGGAGGAGGATTTTCAAAAAACCGTAGACGCATTCAAGGCCGCCGATTTCGATATGGCGTTCGTCTTCAAGTACAGCCCGCGCGCGGGAACAAAATCAGCCGAGCTTCCCGACGACGTTCCCGAAGAAGTCAAGGAAGACCGCAACCAGCGTCTGCTTGCCGTGCTCGAAGAGCAGTCTATGCGTTTCCACAACAATATGGTAGGGCGCACCTACGAGGTTCTTGTAGAGGGGCGGGCAAAGCGCGGCGACGGAATGTTTATGGGGCGCACGCGCAATCACAGAAAGTGCATTTTCGCCGCCGACGAATCGTTTGTGGGCAAGTTGGTAAACGTAAAAATAACCTCCGCCACCGTGACGGCGCTCTCTGCCGAAATAGTGGGTTGATATGTCCGTCGGAATACAAAATGTTTCTCCCGACGACGACGCCGAGCTTGCGGCGATTTACGCCCCGTATGTTGAGCGCACTGCCATTTCTTTTGAGTATGTTGCGCCAACCCCCGAAGAATTCAGGCGGCGCATACTCAAGACTATCCAAAAATATCCGTACATAAAGGCGGTTGAATACGGCGAAATTCTCGGCTATGCCTATGCGGGTGCGTTCAGGGAAAGAGCCGCCTATGACTGGGACGCCGAAACTTCCATTTACGTTCGTCAAGACGCGCACCGCCGAGGTTTGGGCAGGCTTCTTTATGGCGAGCTTATTCGCAGGCTTTCAACACTTGGCATAGTCAACGTTTATGCTTGTGTTGCCTGCACTGAAGCCGAAGACGAATATCTAACCAATGCCAGTGTTGATTTTCACCGCGCCCTCGGCTTCAAAACTGTCGGCTTTTTTCCCCGTTGTGCCCTAAAATTCAATCGATGGTACGACATGCAATTTTTGTACTTTGGCGCGGGGGATTTCGCGTCCGCGAAATATTTCCCCCGCTTTGTCAGTGGATACCACAATCC
>DAVZIV010000108.1:0-5339 GCA_052273125.1 Candidatus Merdousia sp.
GGTGGGTGTATGTTCTGGTCAAATCCATTAGCCGAGCAAATATTCGGGATTGAGGCGGTCGATTCCCCCGCCGATAAAGATGCCGTCCTTGCGGATTAGCCTGCCGTCGAAGCGAATTTCGCCGCCGCCGTATTCGGGGGTCTGAATGCAGACCAAATCCCAGTGGATTTGCGAGCGGTTGCCGTTGTCCGCCTCGTCGTACGCCTGACCGGGGGTGAAGTGGAAAGAACCCGCAATTTTTTCGTCGAAGAGAATGTCGCGCATGGGCGTTTTTACGAAGGGATTAAAGCCCATTGCAAATTCGCCGACGTAGCGCGCCCCCGCGTCGGTTGAAAGGATTTCGCCGAGTTTCTTTGCGTTCGACGGCGAAGACGCCTTTACGATTTTGCCGTCCTTGAATTCAAGGCGCACGGAGTCGAACGAGACCCCGTTGTAGACCGTAGGCGCGTTGTAGGTTATCACGCCGTTGACGCTCTCGCGCACGGGGGCTGTGAATATTTCGCCGTCGGGAATGTTGTACTGCCCGCCGCAGCCGATTGCCGTCATTCCCTTGATGGAGAACGTCAAATCAGTGCCCTCGCCCGTGATGCGAACCTCGTCGGTGGACTCCATCAGCTCCTTCATAGACTGCATTCCCAATTCCATCTTGGAATAGTCCATAGTGCAGACGTCGAAATAGAATTTTTCAAACGCCTCCGTGCTCATCTGCGCAAGCTGCGCCATTGCAGGAGTCGGCCAGCGCAGAACAACCCACTTTGTCTTGCGCACGCGCCAGTCGATAGCGTCTTTCATCGCCGCGGAAACCGCAGACATTTTTTCGTGCGGAACGTCGGAGGTTTCAAAGATGTTTTCGGCGCCGCGAACGGCAATGTAGGCGTTCATCTTTTTCATTTTGTAGAGGGCGCAGTCCGCCTCGAGCGAAAGCCCGTCGGCTTCGGCGGAAAGCGCGAGCTTTCGCGAAACGCGCCTGTCGGAAATTTCAACGTGGGCATGCGCGCCGCGCGCGGAAATTTCGTCTATGAGCGCCTCTATGAACGCCGCCGGCGTGTCGGTTGCGTCTATGAGGACGTGTTCGCCAGAGGCTATTTTTGTAGAGTGCCCGCAAAGCGTCTTTGCAAGTTTTACGTATAAAGCTTTCATTTGTCTGCCTTTTTTAAATGGAAATCGGAAAGAGTCAAAGCATTTAAAGCCTGTCGAGGGCGGGAATGTCCAAATCGGCGGGCGAATCGGGCAAAAACGGCGCCATTCCCCACTCCAGTCCGAACTTTGCGGCGGTGAAGCGCAGCAGGTCGGAATCTCTCGAGGTTTCGTCCTTCACGGATATTTCGCGCATAATCCAAACGCCGTCTATTTTCTTCACGGAGGAAAGGCGCGCAGTCTTGACGGAGGATGAGTCGCTTACGGAAATCTGCGCGGGCGCGTTGAAGTCGCGCGTGAGGGCAACACGCACCGACACCCCCGAGAACTTCGGCGAAGAGAGCTCGTAAAAGTGCACGGGCTGGCCTACTCTGCCCGATCCTTCGTACTGCACGTTCCAAAACTTAAACGGCATAAGCAGCTCGAACGGCGAATACACCAAGCCCGAAAGCATCGGCTTGCGCCAGAGCGCTTCGGGAACGGGTAAAAATTTTTTGCCGTCGAATTTCCACACGGCGGAAGAACCCGCGGAATTTTTGAAGATGAAATCGGCAGAATCGGCTGGCGCGTCGGCGCGCCGAATGTGTATGCGCGTGTACGTGCCGTCGGGGCGCTCGCCGCCAATCATATAGCCGCTGTAGCGCGTCTCGGCGGCGCGGCGCGGGCGGTGTTCCAAGGCGAAGGACATACAGTAGTCGCCTGCGAGCCTGCCGTTTGCAAACTGCGCCCAGCGTTCGGCGGCGGCTTCGGCGGAAAGATTCAAGCCGGTGTCGAAACGCGGTTTTTTGACCGACTGCGCGCAAAGCTGGGGCAAAAAAATGAGCACAAAAAATGTGCTCAAAACAAATGTGGTGAATTTGCGCATCAAGCTATTTTTTTGCGGGAGTTTGTTGCTGCTTCGGCGCATCGGTCTTGGCTGCCGATTCGGCTGATTTTTTCGCCTCGGGCGCCGTCTGCGAAACGGCGGAAAGCGAAAGCGGCTGAGCCTGTTCGACCTTGCTGCCGCCCGTCGTATAAATGTAGCCCAAGTAAATGCCCGCAGCCAAAACGAAGAACAAAACGGTGAGCTTTACCGTGGCACGGGTGAGAACGTTGCCGGCCTCTCCGCCGAACATCCCCTCGGCCGCGCCGCCGCCGAGAGCCGCGCCCATGCCCGCCTGCGCGTTGGGGCGCTGCATAAGGATAACCAGCACCAAAAGAATGCAGACTATTACAAGTACAAACGTAAATATTCCTATAAGAATGGAACTCATATTTTTTGTCTCCGAGATAAATTAAAATACGTACAATGGTTTGTATTTGCCAAATAGGCAACACTTTTTTTGCCGTATTGAATCAGAAATCGAATTTTTCAACCCCTATTTTCTTAAGCATTACGGCGAACTGCTTGGGAAGCTGCGCGGAGATTTCCACCCTGCCGATTTCGGGCGCGCCGAAACTTGCGCCGTCGAATTTTATCGACGAAAGATGCACGGCCAAGTGCGGATAGAGCGCCTTCTCAAGCTCGTTCTTGCCGAGTTTGTATTCGCCCGATTTGAGCTTTGAAAGGAAGATGTAGGGCGTTTTGGAATATATCCATT
This sequence comes from Candidatus Merdousia sp., assembly GCA_052273125.1. Taxonomy (GTDB): domain Bacteria; phylum Verrucomicrobiota; class Verrucomicrobiia; order Opitutales; family Intestinicryptomonadaceae; genus Merdousia. The sequence goes on from DAVZIV010000108.1 coordinate 2,718, forward strand.
CGCCGACGATGTCCAAGCCCATCTCTGCGGCGTGAAGCCTTATCTGGTGCGGGCGCACGGTCTTTGCCGTCGCGCGCCAAAGCTGGTAGTCTCCGCCAGAGGCGACGAGCGAAAAATCCGTGGCCGCCTTTTTGCCGAAACGGTGCGAGACAATCCACACGGGGCGCTCCTCGTGCATGAGCACGGGCAGGTCTGCGCTGAATTGCGTTGCGTCTTTGCGGCAGGCTCGAGCCAAAATCAGAAACTCGAACTCGAAAAATCCCGACCACATCGCGTTGCGCATTGCGGTGGCAAGCTCCCTGTCGTGGGCGAAAAGCGCCGCGCCGGAGTATTCGTAGTCAATCTGGTTGATTGCAAACGGGCTTGCAACGCCCAGCCGCTCGAATTCGCCCTTGCCGCTCTGCGCGCGCATTGCAAGCATCATGCTGCGGGCTTTGGGCGCGCCCAAGTACGAATCGAAAAGAACGTCCGCAGGCTTTGAAACCGCTGCAAATTTGCCGAACACCGCCTTTAGAACGTCCATTCTAAGCGGCTCTTCGGCGACCGTCCCCGCGGGGAAACCTATCTTCGACGGCATTTTTGCGCCGCTTGGCTGTGTCGGCTGGCTCACTTTTCGTCGGGGAATTTGGTGTCGAGAACGCTTTGGGTCTGCTCGCGGCGGAAGGCGTCGAGTTTTTCCCCGAAAGACTTGTCCGAAAGCGCCAAAATCTGGAGTGCGGCGACCGCCGCATTGACGGCGCCGGCCTTGCCCACGGCAAGCGTCATCATCGGAACGCCGCGAGGCATTTGGACGGTTGAAAGCAGCGAGTCAAGCCCGTCGAACGCCCAGCCCTTCATCGGCACGCCCAAGATGGGCAGCGGCGAATGGGCGGCGAGAACGCCCGCCAAATGCGCAGCGCCGCCGGCGGCGGCTATTATTACTTTCACCCCGCGCGACTTCGCCGTGGAGGCAAGCTCGAACGCCTTTTGCGGCGTGCGGTGCGCGCTTGCTATGTTGCGCTCGTAGGGAATTGCGAATTTTTCGAGGGTTTCGGCGCAGTGGCGCATGGTGTCCCAGTCGCTGACGCTGCCCATTATTATGCTTACAAGAGGGTGTTCCATATTTTTAAATTGCCGCCAATCTATCCGAGCGCAAAAAATCTTCAACGTTTTTCTTGCGCCATGCGGATTTTTTCGGCCGAAAAATTTTCAAAAAGCGCAAACTTAGCGCAGTTTTTCAACGGCGTAGGCGTGCGGCACGGGCTGCGCTGCTCGGTAGATTTCGTCGAGAGCTTCAAGGGCGGCTTTGTCGTAGACTTTCTGCTTTGCAAAATTTTCGGCGTAGGCGTTTAGCGTGCGCCTTATGTATGCGGACTTCGTTTTTGCGGCGGCTTCATGCGCCTTTTCGATGCGCTTTGAATGGTCGGCTATCAGGGACATTCCGCCGAAAAGCTCGGCGGCGAAAGCCTCGCGCGTCTTCGACGACGCCCTTCTGAATTTTTCGCAAAGCCCGCGCACTTTTTCCGACTGCCGCGCCTGCGGGGTGTCGAGTTTCGACAAATCCACACCATGCGCAAAATCGCGCGCCGAAAATTCGCCGACCTTTTTGCCGTCGATTTTCAGAGCGTATCCGCCGCCGGCGAGCCCCTTTACGCAAAGCCGCTGCCTGTTGTGCGAATCGAGAAATTTCACAATGCCTTCAACCTCCTTTTGCCCTTGCGCGACAACCAGCGGAAGAGCGTATTCAAAGCACTCAAACGCAACTCCGCCGTCTGTCTTCAGCTTGGAGACGTCGGCGTTCTTCGCCGAAGCGCGCCCCGAAGCGGCGTCAATTTCCACATCGCAGACGAGCGAAGGTTCGCCCATATCGCGGACGAATTTTGCCGCCATCACGTACCCGCCAGCGGAAGCGGGGTGGACTCTGTCTGTCCCCACAACGGCGTTTTGAGGATTCTCCCGCACGAGCGCCTCGTTGACGGCGTTGGTAGCCGCCCACATATCTACGACGGGCGCGTTTGCGCGTTCGGCATACTTGCGAACAATGGTGCCGTAGACGAAAAGCTCGTCGTTTACGCCCTTGAGGTTTTGGGTTTTAGACGCCGAAATTTGGTCGTAGATTGACGGCGTAAAAAATACCACCTTGGGCGCGGCGGCGCAAAGTTTGCCGGCAACTTCGCCCAAGAGTTTTTCGTACTTGGCGCGCGTTTCGAGAATTTTGGGTTGAAGCGAATCGTTGTGCTTGGCGAACTTGCCGCGCCCGACATCGTTCATTCCAATCATAAGCGAGTAGACATCGGGCTTTACGCGGGCTATGTCGCGGTCGAACCTGTTTAAAATTCCGCCGCAGGTATCGCCCGCAACGCCGAAATTGTGGAAGTTTATCCTTGTTTTGGGCAGGCGCGTGGCGTAGTAATAGACGAGGCTTTCAGTGTAGAAGCCGCCGTGGGTTATGCTGTCGCCGACGAGGCAGAAATTGTCGCCGTCCTTAAATATTGAAGAGTGAATGTCCTGTTTTGCAAACGCCGAAAGCGACAAAACGACAAACAAAAACAGTGGGTATTTTTTCATATCGAGGCGTGTTTTATATAAAAATTACTATTTTGGCAACAAATTTCAGGCTTAATAAAAACAAAAAACGCCCGT
>DAVZIV010000109.1:0-5314 GCA_052273125.1 Candidatus Merdousia sp.
ATATACTTTCGTATCGTAATGCGCAAATAGTTGCTCAATTTTTTGAGCAAGTCAAGAAAAAATTGAGATTTTTGAGAAGATTTTATCTAAAAACGCCGATTTCGGCGCAAAAAATCCCGTGCAAATGCGCGGAAGAGGAAAAGGCTGAAGAAAAAAATCGACGGGGACGGCAAAAACCGTCCCCGCCTTCTCTAACACTACACTACAACAACCGTCCGGAGCATCTCCTTTCGGAAAAACTCCCGCGGTTGTAAAAGCCTTCAAAACTACTTTGCCTGAGTCTGCTGAGCCTTCTTTGCGCAATCGGCTTTTACGGGGCAAACGGGCTTCTGGCAGCAGGCTTTCTTGCATGTGCACGGCGCGCATTTGCAGGGATTGCACTGGCAGCCGTTGACACAGGCACAAGCCTGAGGCGTGCAGGAAGACTGGCAGACGGCGTCCTTATTCGGACATGTCGAGCAGCAAGCACCCAAGAACAAACCTGCGGAAGCAATCAACAACATTGTAATTTTTTTCATAATTGGAATCTCCTTTTGTTTAAATATGTTATTTTAGCGTAGTATTCTTCGGAAACATTCCGAAAACCTTTCGCCGAAAACAGACTCTTTTTTGAAAAAAATGTTCCCAAAAAAAACCAAGCGGCGTCAAAGCGCCGGCTCTACGCCACGCGTTCGACCACAATCGGAGGCGTCGCGGGACGGCGCGGAGCCAAGCGGTAGGCGCTGCGGAAGTAGTCTATGGCGGAATCGAGGTTGGATTCGTCGTTGTAGTGAATCATCAAAAGCGGTTCGCCCTGTTTTACCTGAGTGCCGATTTTCTTGATTTCTGTCACGCCGACATACGGGTCTATTTTGCCCGATTTAGACATGGAAAGCATTTGCACGCCGCGGGCAATCTGGCCTGCGTTTATGTTGTGGACATATCCGCGCTTGGGGGCGGGCAGCTTTCTTGAATGCTTGGGCATCGGATACTTGGAGGGGTCTTCAAGCCACGGGGCGCTTCCGCCCTGCGCCTTAATCATTTCCAGAAGTTTCCTATACGCCGAACCGTCTTCAATGGCGCGTTCGACAGCTTGTTTTGCCGAGAGGGTAGAACCCGCAACACCCGCAAGGCGCAGAATTTCCATACCCAATTTCAGGACGAGCTCCTTCATATCTTCCGCGCCGTTGCCGCGGAGGAAATCGAGAGCCTCCATAACCTCCAAGCCCATTCCGACGGTATTGCCCAAAGGCTGGCTCATGTCGGTTACAAGGGCAACGCACCTGTGCTTCATCACGCGCGCCACGCGGGTAACAGTGCGGGCGAGCTGCTTTGCCTGCTCGAGATCGTGAATGTAGGAGCCGTTGCCCCACTTGACATCGACAACCAAACCCTCCGAACCCACGGCGAATTTCTTGCTCAAAACGCTCGCTGTAATCAGCGGCAGGCTTGCGATTGTCGCAGTGCTCTGGCGCATTTTGAAAAGTTTGGAATCCACGGGGGAAATGGATTCGTCATGCTCGCAGACGGCGCACCCGATGCGCAAAAGCTGTTTTTCAAAGTCGGAAAGCGAAAGCTTTGTCTTGAAGCCGGGGATAGACGAAAGCTTGTTGTGGACGGTCAGAACAAAGTCTTCGTCGGCACTTGTCATAGCGGGAACGACGACGCCGCACGCCGCGCCTATTGCCGAAAGAATGAGCGTCGTTTTGTCTCCGACGCCTCCCGTGGAGTATTTTGCCACCTTGGGGCGCGAAATTTCGGAAAGGTCGAGAGTTTCGCCCGTGCCAATCATTTCGTCGGCAAAATAGGCGGTTTCCTGAGCCGCCATATCCTTGAAGAAAATGGCCATGATCAACGCCGCCAGCTGATAGTCGGGCATTTGGTCGTCGAGAATGGAATCTACAATGTTGCGAACTTCCTCTTCCGAAAACTCGTCCCCCTCGCATTTTTTCTCGATAAGGTACGCGTATGACGACCTTATATTCAACTTTCCGTTATTTTTCTTTATAGCCATATCTGCAAAATTAAAAACTTAAGAATTTGTCCGCGAACAACCTTATTGTTCAATAAGGCACAATCCAGACCAAAAGTCCAGCTTTTTTTAGCATATTTTTATACGCATTAGGCTGTTAAACGCCCCGAAATGTTCCGACATCTTTACAAAAAAAACACCGCCGCCCCGCCCCGAACGCCCGACCGCCGCAGCAGCGCACGCGTTCAAAAAAAGCTTGTAATGCTGCGTGGCGTGTGAAGAATGGGAGGGAACAATGGCTTCAAAAAACAAAGGCGAACCCGATTTTGAAAAAACGTTGGACGAGCTCCAGAAACTCCTTGCAGAGTTGGAGGATTCCTCGTTGTCTCTGGACGACTCGCTTGCAAAGTACGCAAGAGCCAAGGAGTGTCTGGACATTTGCCGAAAGCGCCTGAAAGACGCGGAGCTGAAAATCAGCGTAATCAACGGAGGCTCTGTCGAAAAATTCGACGCCGCGCCGACCGAAGACGAGTAGCAATTTGAGGATTTTGCAAAATGCTTGAAAACATACATTCTCCCGCCGACTTGAAAAAACTGCCCGAAAGCAAGCTCAAGGATTTGGCGAAAGAAATCAGAGACGAAATAATTTCGGTCACGTCGCGCAAGGGCGGGCACGTCAGCCCGAACCTCGGCGTAGTGGAGCTTTCCATCGCCCTGCACAGAGTTTTCGACGTTCCCAAAGACAAGATTATCTTCGACGTTTCCCACCAGTGCTACACCCACAAACTCCTCACGGGACGCAACGGCGAAAAATTTGAAAACCTGCGCCAGACGGACGGCATAAGCGGCTTCTGCAACCGCGGCGAAAGCCCGTGCGACGCATTCGGCGCGGGACACGCAGGCACGGCGCTCTCGGCGGCGCTCGGCTTTGCCGTTGCGCGCGACCGCAACAACACCGACGAAAACGTCATAGCCGTGGTCGGCGACGCCGCGCTTACAAACGGCGTTTCGCTCGAGGCGCTCAACAACATTTCCACGACTACAAAAAAACTCATAGTTGTCCTCAACGACAACAAAATGTCCATTGCCAAAAACGTAGGCGCAATTTCCAGACACTTAAACAGCATAATAACAAACCCCTACTACAACCGCCTCTACAGCGATATGAACGACTTCCTCAAAAAGATTTTGGGGAATTCGGCGGTCGAGGTAAACGAGCGCATTCACAAGGGAATAAAGGGGTTTGTGCTGCCGTCGTCGTTCTTTGAAACGTGCGGAATGCTCTACGTCGGACCGATTGACGGGCACGACATTCCCGCGCTTGAAAAATACCTGCAATTCTGCAAAAACGCCGACAAGCCCATTCTTCTGCACATTGTGACGAAAAAGGGCAAAGGGCTGCCCGTCGCCGAAAAGAACCCCGAAAAATTCCACGGGGCATCTCCGTACGATGTCGAAACGGGAGAATCGCTTTCAAAGGACAAATCCGCGCCAAATTATCAGGACGTATTCGGAAAAACCCTGCTAAATCTCGCCAAGCGAGACCCCAAAATTGTGGGCATTACCGCGGCGATGGCATCGGGCACGGGACTTTCGTATCTGAAAAACGAGCTGCCCGACCAATTTTACGATGTCGGCATTGCCGAAGAACACGCGGCGGTCTTTGCCGCGGGGTTGGCGTGCAAGGGAATAAAGCCCGTTGTCGCAATTTATTCGACGTTTATGCAGCGCGCCGTAGACTGCGCAATGCACGACGTGTGCCTGCAAAATCTCCCCGTTGTATTCTGCATGGACAGAGCCGGCTTAAGCCCCAACGACGGCGCCACGCACCACGGTCTTTTCGACATTTCAATGCTGCGCCCCCTGCCCAACGCAATCATAATGCAGCCCTCCAACGAAGACGAGCTTTCCGATATGCTTTTGACTGCGCTCAACGCAAAAGCGCCCGTGTTCATCAGGTATCCGCGCGGCAAGGCCGAAGGCGTAAAAATTAAGGACACGCCTGCGGAAATCGAAATAGGCAAAGCAAAACTCCTGCGCGAATCAGACGGCGGCGTCTGCATTTGGGCTCTGGGAAATATGGTCGGCGAAGCGCTCAAGGCAGCCGCCGCGATTGAAGCCCAAACGGGTGCGAAAATCGGCGTTGTAGATGCCAGATTCGTAAAGCCGCTCGACGAGGAATTGCTGTTTAAAACCGCCGACGCGAACAAGACGATAATAACGATGGAAGACCATGTTGTTGCCGGTGGGTTCGGTTCGGCAGTTGCCGAAGCGCTTCTGAAAAACGGAAGGAAAAACGACATTGAACTAATGGGCTGGCCCGACAAATTCATACCGCACGGCTCGAACGTCGCCGACATCCGCTCCCAATTCAACCTCTCCACAGAACAAATCATCAAGAGAATTTCCGCCCACCTCAAATAATTTTATCTTGTGGCGCGGGCACAGGTGCGCTTCCTTCTTGTGGCGCGGCGGATTTTTGCGAAGCAAAAATTTTCCGCCGCTTTGTCTGTGAATAAAGTTTTTGTTTTTCTCAGAAAAAATTTTTCACAGAAGCATAGCCTTTGGTGGAGCTATAAAAATAAAGCGTTTCAAAATGAAACGCTTTTTGTTTTAGGATAAAACCTAAACTTTTCTCACTGACAAAGCGGCGGAGATATTTCGCGAACGCGAAATCCGCCGCGCCAAAAGATAAAAAAGTTAGTTTTGGAGTTTGGGGCGAAGATTGGAGAGGGCTTGAGAATGAATCTGGCAAATGCGGGCTTCGGTGAGCCCGAAATCCTTTGCAATTTCGCTAAGTTTTTTCTCCTGAAAATAATAGCTGTCAATCACCCTGCGCTGCTTTTCGGGAAGCGTTTTTATCTGGCGACGCAAAAACGACCCCATTTCGGAAGCGTCAAGAGTATCAAGAGGCGTCTCGGCGTTTTCGTCTGCAACAGATTCGGAGAAAGACGGTGCAGAACCGTCGGAAGAATCGGCAGAGTCGTTGAGAGAGATGAAAGAGAACACCTGAGTGCGGCGCATAATCTTGGAGAATTGGCGCACGGAGACACCCATCGCAAGACGGAGCTCGTCAGTACGCGGAGCGCGGGAAAGCTTCTGTTCCAGCGCAGCGCGGATTTTTTCCACATTCTTGGCATCATTGCGCGCCGAGCGCGACATGTAGTCTATGTTGCGCAACTCGTCAATAATGGCGCCGCGAATGCGCATGGCAATGTAGCCGTCGAAAGAGTCGCTGCGGGAGGAGTCGATGCGGCGCACGGCGTCGGCAAGCCCCGAAACGCCCGCGGAATGCAGTTCGTCTATGTCGGCATACGCGGGAAGCTTGGAGCGCATCGAGTTTACAACCTTTGCAACAACCTG
>DAVZIV010000110.1:0-5187 GCA_052273125.1 Candidatus Merdousia sp.
GCTCATTTTTTTATCTTTCTTTTTTTATAAATTGTGGTGGTTTTTGTTTTGTCTGTTTTGTTGAATTTTGAATTTCGGCTGTCCTGTTTTTTTGGGGGGGCGACGGCGGATTTTGCAAAACCGACCCGCCGCCTAAGACATTCGACATTTTTGCAAAACGGCAATCTCGGCTATTGAGCCTGCGCGGCTTTGCCGTGTTGATTCAATTTTGTTCTGCCTGTTTATTTTCATAATGTCTACGGTTATGGTAGTTATTCTCTTCGAGTCAACTATTTTTTTGAAAATTTTAAAAAATATTTACAATTTGCTTAAAATTAGCCTATTGCGTCTTAACCATCGGCGTCTTCGGCGAATCGAAATGCCTAAATTTTGAAAACAAAGGCGCTTTAATTTGTAGTTTATATTTATCAGTCCTGAAAAATGCCTTGCAAAAGCGAGATTTGCGCCGTAGATTGTTCTTGGAAGGGACGGTGTTGGTTGTTCGACGCGTGTGTGCCTATGAAAGGAATATTCAAAACAACGCTTTTCGAAATTGTTTTTGCCGTTTTGCTGTTGTTTGTTCCCCTGTTTATTGCCGCCAAAATATCCGACTACAGGCGCATAGATTTGGGGAAGATAAAGTGGGTTGTCCACCCGAAAAATTCAAGCTCTCTGTATTTCGGCAATGCTTGTCTGCTGGAGCGCTGCGGCATAAGTTTGTGGGCGGACTACCCGTATGTGTACAATTTTTACCGCAGCCGCGAAAAGGCGGCAACGTTTTTCATAATAGATTTGAGGGCGGCAACGCCGAAAATTCTACGCATTGCAGATTCCCGCGTTCCCTACGAATTTCAAAAGCGGAATTTAGACCGCGAAAAACTTACGACATTTTGGAGCTTGAAAGGGCAGTGGGGCGATTCGGAAAAGCTTTCAGCCCTCAAGCGCGGAGCAGTGGAAAATATCAAATAAAATTATTTAATAATTTGCAGAAGTTTTTGCCCCGACTATTTCGTGGAGGGAATGGCGTCGTAAAAAACTTCGTCGAGGTACAGTCCGTTTGCGGGGGCTGCCTGAATTTGGTAGCGTCCGCGCGCGGGGTTTTCGAGGGCGGTTTTTATGTAGCCGGCGGATATCTTTCCCATACCGCATTGGACGAGCGCCCCGACAATCATTCTGACCATTTTGTAGAGGTAGCCGCTGCCCTCGGTGGTTATGGTGATTTCGTCGGAGGTTTCTTCGACATCGAGCCTGTAGACTGTCTTCGCCGTGTTTTCGCGCGCGAGAACGCCGCGGTTTGCGCTGAACGATTTAAAGTCGTGTTCGCCGACGAAGAGTTTTGCCGCCTCTTTCATCTTCGCGCAGTCCGTCTTTCTGCCGCCGAGAGACCAGCGGTAGCGCGCGGTGTCGGGCATCGCGAAGCTTTTGCAGATTTTGTAGACGTAGCGCTTCCCCCTTGCCGAAAAGCGCGCGTGGAATGATTTATCCACCTCTTGAGCCGAGAGCACGCGCACCGAGCATGCGTTGGTGTGCATTGCCCTCAGCAGGGCGTCGGCGGAATGGTTCCACGGGGCGTCGAAATGGAAGACCTGCCCGCGCGCGTGCACGCCTGCGTCGGTTCTGCCGCTGCCGCTTATGGGTATGCGGCTGCCGAATATTGATTTGAGCCTGTACTCTATGAAATCCTGAACCGACTTTCCCGACGCCTGCGACTGCCAGCCGCAAAAGTCGGTTCCGTCGTAGGCAACCACGCATTTGAAACGTCTTGTGTTTGCGGCTTCGGCGGGGGGTGCGGAATCTGCGCAATCAATCGAGTTTACGCAATACGTCGAGTTTGCCGATTTAACCGAGCTTACCGAATGTGCGGCTGCGGCGGTCTCGGGCGAGTTTGCGGCTTCGGCGGCGTTGCCGGCTCTTGCGGCGGAAGCGGGAGGTCGGGTGCTTGATGCGCCTGAATTGCCCGCGGAATCTGCGGTAGCGTCGGCTGGAGAGGAGGGCGTGATGCGCTTTAGTGTTGCGGCTGCGTCTAAATTGCTGGCGTCGGAGGCGCGTTGTGTTGTTGCGCGCGCCGCCTTTCGGGCGTCGAAGAATTGTCTGAGTTCGTCTTCCATTTTGCGCGTTAGATTGTTTCCCCGCCGTCGAGGTATTCCTGAAGGAATATTGCGCTTGCCCTCGAGTCTATTTCGCCCGTTTTGCGGTTTTTTTTCCGAGCTGCGACGGTTCTGGTTTTGCGCCCCGAAAAGCTGTTCATATCGCTTTCGGCCTGATACGAGCTTAGGCGTTCGTCTACGCGCACAATTTCGCCCGAAAACATCGGCGCAATTTCGGCTATGAAAGCGTCTACTTCCAGTGCCTTTTGGCTCGTCGAACCGTCCATATTCAGCGGGTAGCCCACCACGAGCCTGCCGATTCTTCTTTGCGCGACTTCGCCAAGTATGTGTTTTACGCGCTCGGCTTGCGTTTGTTCGTTTGCCGCGCGGATTGGCACAGCCACGCCGATTTCGGTATCCGCGTAGGAAAGCCCTATGCGTTTGTGCCCGTAATCTATCCCGAGAATATTCATTTTCCGCGCGGAATTTTCCGAAATTTGCCCGAAAACGTCAAAACAAAACTCCCCGATGGGGTTGATTTTTTTGCGCTTTTTGAAAAATTTTGACTTTTTGAATGAAATTTTTCGTATCTAAAATGTTCAAAAATGTATCAAAATGGGGGTATGGATTTGCCGAAATGTGTGTCTGGGTGTTTTGCGCATCGTTTTTAAGCTCGCTATTTTTGGGAACAAAAGCGCGTTTTCTTGCCGAAAAAGTGCGAAAATACGGCGTTTGGTGTGTACAAAATTTTGTAAAAGTCCAAATTTCAACAATCAGCGGGGTGCAAAATTTCTTTTGCCTACATTGCAAGTTTTTTTTGAAAAATTTTTGCTCACTGGCATTGTTAATAACTTGTCAAAAACTTCTTCTTGAAAGTTGGAGCAAATAGTGAATGATATGTTGCATTCGGGTTTCGAATGGGTCGGGAGCTTTTTCGGATTCGGCGGGGCTCGGATTTTGATATGACGTTGTAAATTGCTGTTAGGTGCAAACTTATAGCGTTAAAACCTTTCAGGTAAACAACGACACGCATTTTCGCAAAGAAAGCGGGCGTACAAAAAGCGCACTCGGGCGGAGGGCGGTTTTGTTCTTGACTTAACCCCCCTTTTTTTTGTGAATAAAGAACAATTTTTCAGAGATGACAGAGCAACTTCAAGAGTTTTATCCCACGCAGGTTTGGGCGAAGGCAAAAGCCCAAATCGAGGGCGAGCTATCTGCGGAAATGTTTAATTCGTGGTTCAAAAAGCTCGAATGCGACGGCGGCGCCGAAGATACGCTCAATCTCGTTGCCGAAAACGATTTTGCCGCCCTGTGGCTCAAGGACAATTACGCCGATTTGATTGAAAAAAATCTCGCGCTTGTCTGCGGAAGAAACATTTCCGCGAAAATATCCGCGCGACCCGAAGAGGCGCCTGAGGTTGCTCCCAGAGTTTCCGCTCCCGCACGCAGGACGTCCGAAGCCGCAGAAAACAAGCCTCAAGCCCCGCGCATAAACGCGGCAATTTCCCCGCGCAATACTTTTGAAAATTTTGTCGTCGGCGAAAGCAACCAATTTGCGTATTCGGCTGCGTTGGCGGTCGCGCAGAATTTGGGCGTATCTTTCAATCCGCTGCTTATTTACGGAGCAACGGGGCTTGGCAAAACCCACCTGTTGCACGCGGTTGCGCATTTCGTCTTGCGCAACAATCCCGACAAGAAAATTGTGTATCTTTCGTCGGAAAATTTCGTCAACGACTACGTATCGGCTATGAAGGCGGGCAATCTCTCCCTCTTTCGCGAAAAGTGCCGCCGTGCCGACGTTCTGCTTCTCGACGACATTCAATTCTTCGCCAGAAAAGAGGCTTCGCAAACCGAATTTTTCCACACATTCAACGAGCTTTTCAACGCGGGCAAGCAGATTGTCCTTTCCTGCGACCGCCCGATAAACGAGGTTGCCGACATCGAACAGCGTCTTGTTTCGCGCTTTAGCTGGGGCGTGTCAATAGATATTCAAGTTCCTGACTATGAAACGCGTTTGGCTATTTTGCAGAAGAAAATAGAGGCGTCGAAAGCGGGCGTTTCCATATCTCCCGAAGCTGTCGATTTTGTCGCGCGCCGCTTCACCAAGAACGTGCGCCGAATGGAGGGGGCGCTGACAAACCTCATTGGCTATGCCACGCTCATTAGCAAAGACAGCGTAATTTCCCTTGAAAAAGCCCAGCAGCTTCTCTCCGCCGCCCTCCTCGAAGAGGACGAAGGTCAGCTCGTAGACATAGAGAAAATCCAGAAAAAAGTTGCCGAGCGCTGTGCGGTTTCCGTCGAGCAGATTTGCGGAAAATCCAGAACGGCGAACATTGTTTTGGCGCGTCAGATTGCAATGTATCTTTCGCGCAAGCTCACAACCCATTCGCTTGAGGAAATCGGCAAGCGATTCGGCGGAAAGAATCATGCCACGGTTATGCATGCAATGAAGGTTGTAGAAGACATAATGGATCACGACGAGCAAGTGAAACATTTGGTCGAGTATCTCCACAAAATCCTTTAAAAGGCGTGAAATTGGCTTAAAAACGCGTTTCGGAATCCCCTGCCACTGCTCGCGTACATCAGTACGCCACGCACCGTCAGTTGCTTCCAAAGCCGCGTTTTTAAGCACAATTTGACGCCTTTTTTGTCAAAACGCGCGAGGGCGCGTAATGGTTGGCGACGAATTTTTTATATCAAGAATAAAGGGCAACGAAAGTTGCTCTTTTTCTTTTCTATAAAATTCGCCAACCATTACGCTCTCGGGCAGCACTTGGTTTCGCTGCGCCTCACGTACTAATGTAAGCTACGGCTTACAAAACGCAAGTCCTGCCTCGAGCCTCGCGCCTTTTAACAGGACACAACGCTGGTTCTAATCGGCAAAACGCGTTTCGCGTAGTGCTCGCACCTTGCCGTACTATAGATGTACTGTCTTCGGCGCTCGCATTCCGCAAAGCCGCGTTTTTAAGTGCAATTTGACGCCTTTTTGAAAAAACGCTCTCGGGCATCACTTGGTTTTAACTTCGACTAACGGGCTTCAGCCCGCCTACGCTCGCCAAAACACAAATTGACTCGCGTTTGCATACGCAAACCGTCTCGCCCCTTCGGGGTCTTTCGGCTT
>DAVZIV010000111.1:0-5176 GCA_052273125.1 Candidatus Merdousia sp.
CGCAGGGGGAAATTTCCGAAAATATGAAGTGCCCCGAGTTTTCGCCGCCGACGTTGCAGCCGTTTTCAATCATCATCCGCATAACGAGCCTGTCGCCGATACCGCTGCGCAAAACCCTCACGCCGTCGGCGGCAAGGGATTCGTCGAGACCGAGGTTGCTCTGAAGCGTCGTTACGATGGCGCCGCCGCGCAGCACCCCGCGCGCCTTTGCGTCGAGGGCTATCAGGCGAAGGATTTCCTCGCCCTCGAGAATCGATGCGTTGTCGTCTACGACAACAACGCGGTCGCCGTCGCCGTCGTGCGCAAAACCTACGTCCGCGCCGACCCGCGCGCAGAATTTTGCAATTTCCCCGGGATACTGGCTGCCGGCGTTGTTGTTGATGTTGAGCCCGTCTGGAGACGCCGATTTTTCAAAAACCTTTGCCCCGTACGCCCTGAACACCGCCGACGAAATGCCGCTTGTTGCGCCGTTTGCCATGTCTATTGCAATGGTCAAACCCTCGAGAAAATTCTTCGGAAAAATGGAGGCCATTTTTGCGGCGTACTTTTGCACTGCGAACTCGCCCGACTTTATTTGGCGCGGCGCAAATGAAGAATGTGCGGCGGCACACTTGGACGCGTCGAGATGCTTTTGCAAAAGCTCCTCCAATTTCTGCTGGAGGGCGTCGTCAATCTTGAGGGCGCGGGCGTCGAAAAACTTTATTCCGTTGTCGGTATAGGGGTTGTGCGAAGCGGTAATCATTGCCCCCAGCGCCGCCGAGTTGCACATTACGCAATACGCCAGCGCGGGCGTGGGCAAAACGCCGACATCTTGGCAAACTGCGCCGCCGCTACGCACGCCGTCGGCAAACGCCGCCTTGAGGGAGTCGGTCGAGGCGCGGGTATCGCCGCCGACAACCACGCTGTTGTTTTGCGGAAACGCCCCGTTGAGATATTCGGCTACAGCCCTGCCGAGAGCGTTGAAGAAGTGTTCGTTTATTTCCGCGTCGCCGTACGTGCCGCGGATACCGTCAGTTCCAAAGTATTTCATAGTTTGTGCTATTTTTTGTCGGGAGTGTTTTTTATTATGATGTCGCGCAGCTCCTCGGGGGAGGCGTCGTCCAAATCCTTGCCTTTGCGGCGCAAATCTTCAAATGTTTTCATTACGGTTTCGGTCATCATATCGTGGGTTTCCTCGCTGCCGCCGACAATCGAAAAACGCTCCGCCTGCGTTATGCGCTTTTGCCCGTCGCCGTCGAGCCCGAGTCCCAGAATTTTTGAACTGCCGTTTTGTCTACTCTTCATTTTCGGGTTGGGGAATGTTTTCGGAGGCGGGATTTTGCCCCGCGTCGCCGTCGTATTTTGTGCAATAAATTTCGCCGAATTCGGCGTCCTGCGCCAAGTGCAGGCGCTTGAGGCGGGTGAGTTCGAGCATTGCAAGGAACGTCGCCATAACTCTCACGAGGCTCGCTTTCTGCCCGCCGAAAAGCTCGCTAAAACTGAACTCTTTTTTGGGGAACGCCAAGATGAATTCCATTCTGTCTGAAACGGTGGTGTTTTCTCCCTTGATTTCGCCGCCGACAAGTTTCTCGGCAAGCCTGCGCAAAATGAGGTTGAAGATGTTCCAAATCTCCATTTTGTCCGATGGCTGGAGCGGTCGCTGCTGGGGAAGTTCGTCCTTTACGGGCATAACGCGCTCGCCGAAGTTTTGGCGCGCGTCTATCAAATCCTCAAGAGAATCCGCCGCCCCCTTTATTTTGCGGTATTCCAAAAGTTGCTCGACAAGCTGCCAGCGCGGATCTATGTCGGCGTCCGCCTCTTCCGATTCCGCCTGAACAAGGCGCTCGTCCGCGGGCAGAATCATTCGGCTTTTTATGTACATGAGCGTTGCCGCCATCACGAAAAATTCGCCCGCTATGTCGAGGGACAGCTTTTTCATCGAGCGCAAAACGTCCATGTACTGGCGGGTTACCTCTGCAATGGGAATGTCGTAAATATCGACTTCGTTTTTGCGGATTAGAAACAACAGCAGATCGAGAGGCCCTTCAAACACGTCCAGCTTGACGGACATATCCGAAACCGACTCAATCAAACCGTCGTCAATGTCAACCCTGTCCGCCATATCGGCTACATACCCAAAAGCACAATGTTTACGCCGAAAGAGAGATTGTCTTCGCGCGTCGAGCCCGTCCTGTACGTGATGTAATAGTCGATGAGCCAAGTAGAGCCTATCTTTGTGCGCAAACCGTAGCGCTGGTAGACAAGCTTGCTCAGCTCCGAATCGTAGTGCCACGAAGCGAAGACCCTGTAGCGCTGGCTTATGCCGTATTCGAGCGAAAGGTAGTACTGTTCGAGGCTGTCGCGCAGGTAGATTGTCCCGATGGTCATTTCGGCGATGTCGGTTTCAAGCAGCGTCAGATACGTGTTGATTTCGGGCGTGCAGGAGTGTTCGGGGCTTATGCGCGTGTATGCGCCCGCCGTCAGCCAGCGCGCGGGCGAAACGCTCGCGTTGACGTAGAGTTCGGAATAGTCCTGCAAAAATTCGGGGGAATCGTCCCAGTACTTGTGGTAGAGGGCGGGTGCGCGCGGCGTGAAATTGACGTCGGCAAAAACGTCGAAGCGCGCAAGCTCGCGCGAGCCGAAGTCGCCGTCGCGCGTTTCAAATACGTTCATTATGCCGAAGCGCATTGTATTGAGAGCCGCCATATCGTCTATATTGCGCATGGAAGCCAAGTCGAGAATCGGCGGATACGTCGTGTAATAGTCGTAGTCTACCATTTCAATGCTGCCCCTGCCCTGATCGGCGGCGGGAATGTAGCGGTAGCTTACAAGCGGCGTGATGTGGTGGCGGATTCCGTCTATGCCCATAGTCTGGCTCGTGAAGTCGAACTGCCCCCAGATGTCCATTTGGGCGTCGAAACCGAGCTGCCCGAGAACGCGCGTGTAGTTGGAATCGTTCATCGACTCGCCCGAAAAGTAGCTTGTCAGGCGCGCGCCCGCAACGGGCGTTATTTTAAACCACTGCGAAAGCTGTATGGGGCGGTCTATCCCCGCGTAGTCGTCCACGCGGCCTGTCGACGGGGCGTCGGCAAGACGGTAGCCGAAGCCGTACGGGTCTACCGCGTGCAAATACGCCGCAGACGCAAACGCGCGCAGGTAGGCGCCCGTATTGAAAAGCTCCGCGGGCTGCATGTCGGCGCGCACTTCGGGCAGGCGCTGGGCGACTGTCTCCCAATTATTGGGCGCAAAGCGCGTGAACAGCGACGCCGTCCACATATCGCCGTAGTAGACTGCCTCGGCGAAGTTGTCGGGCGTCTGGTTGTCGTAGAAGTAGTTTTCGCGAAAGTCGCGCGTTACGAACTCGTCGCTCCACGCGCTGACTACGGCAGTGAGGGAGAATTTGTCGTTTATTATCTGGTTGTGGCGCAGCTCGGCAAAGTATCTGTCGGAGTCTATCTTTTCAAGCGCGGAATTTACGCCTATGATTTCGTCGCCGCCGGTGTCGTGAATGAAGCCAGTTTCAATGTAGCCCTTCATTTTGTTCGACGCCCCCGCGACATCGTAGCGCACCGCGGGCCCGAAAAGCACCGAACGCTTCGTGTAGACATCGAGGAGCACCCCGGGGTTGAAATCTTCAAAGCCTCTGTAGTAAACGGTGTTTTGCAGCGCCAATCCGTAGTCGCCGTTGTAGCTTGCGCGGATTTTCACCTCGTAGGGAAATTTTGCGTCGGCGCTGAATTCCGCAGACGGCAGGTACATAACGGGCAGGCTGTCTATCTTGAAAACGACGTCATCCATCGTTATTGTGCGCGTTTGGGAATCGTACGAAGTTTTTGCGGAATCGGCGTTGAAAGCGCCCGAGGCGGGCTCGCCGAAATACGTCTTTGCATTGCCGAGCTCGTACTTGCCCTTTTCGCCCGAAATGCTGCCGGACTCGACAAAGAGAGGGTAGGCGCCGAAGCGCGCATAGCCCGTTTCAACGGCGTTGTCGGAAATGGAAATGTCGGCGGCGGAGGTTATTATCCTGTATTTGTCGGACGAAACGCAAACGTCGTCCAGTACGCGCGCGGCATTGATTGCGCTCAAATACGTGATTTTGCCGGCGGAGAGAAACACGTCGCCGAGCGTCATCTGCGCGTTGCCTTTTGCGACCATCATTCCCGACCCGTCGGCGGAGTATTCAAAAGTATCCGCCGTCACCTCGGGGCGCTTCGGAAAATCCGCCGCCTTTTTTTCGGCGGGCTTTTTTTCGCCCGAAGGCTTAACAGACGCGGTTTTTTTTGCAAGTTCGCGCTGGTGCGCCAACGACACCCACGGAACGTCCTCGAGCGGGGCGTCCTCGCCGCGGGCCTGCAACGGCAGGGAAAGCGCCGCAGCAATCAGCAATGCCGCCGGAGGCGCAAATATGTCAATTATAAATCTCACGACCCCATTCAACCCCAATAACGCCCCGATTACAAGTTTTTTATTGCCGCGGCCGCCAAATTCGCCGCGAGTGCCGAAATCGCGCAAGCTAAACGGGCGCGGGGTTTTGCCGAAATAAAAAATGCCGCGTTTTGCAACCGATGCCGCAGGACGCCTAAAAAAAAGCTCGTAATATAAAAAAATATAGTTTTCATCCGACGCTGTAAAAATGGAAATTTTTGTAGGAAACCTTCCTTTCGGTTTAACCCGCGACGAACTTGCCGACTTCTTCGGCAAAATCGGCGAAATCGAAAAAATTAGAATGATGTTCGACGCAGAGGGCCGATTCAGAGGTATGGCCTATGTATCGTTTGCCAACCCCGACTGCGCGAAGGAGGCGGTAAACACTCTCAACGGCGAAGAGCTCGGCGGCAGACCCATGCGCGTCGACTTCTCGCGCCCCAGCCGCCCGCGTTTCAACGGCTTCGGCGCGGGATTTTCCGCAGAAAAGCCCCGCCGCAAATTCTTCCGCAGAGCCGAAAACGGCGGGCAGCCCCGCGCGGACGAAAACTCCGCCGAATCCGCCCGCCCCTATCGCAAATTTTCCGACGCCCCGAGACCCCAAAGAACCTTTGACGACTCCCGCGAGCGCCCGCAACGCAGTTTCGGAAATTCCCCGCGCGGCAACTTCCGCGACGGCGGTTTCAGAAAAAAATCTTTCGGCGAAAACAAACACAAACCGCATTTCAACTCAAAATTCCGCCGCCGCCCCGACAGCGACGACTTCGGCGAA
>DAVZIV010000112.1:0-5153 GCA_052273125.1 Candidatus Merdousia sp.
TCGAGAAATATTCGGTAATGTGGACGTCGTCCCAGCCTACGAGGTTCGGGGGCGACATTATCACGCCGCGGTTTGAATCAAGCGGCCCGCCGCAGCTAATGCCTATTGCCGCAACGTCGGAATAAGCAAGCGAGCGTTTCGCAAGCATATCCGTTATTATTTGCGAAAAATTTTCCAAAGTCTGCACGCACGGCAGCGTTGCAAACGCAACACGCTCGAGAATCTCAAAACTCCCGCCAGTGTCGCGCGCCAACACAACCGCACACTTCGTTCCGCCAATGTCTAACCCAATGTAATTCTTCATTGGATTAAACGTTTAAGCACAAAAATCCCCCCTGTCAATATTTTTTCTTGTAGCGCAGGAAATTTTATCTTGCGGCGCGCGGATTTTTCTGCCGAAAAATTTTCCGCGCCTTGTCAGCGAGCAAAGTTTTTGTCCTGTGGCGCGGCGTTGCGCACAGTGCAAAACGCCGCTTTGACAGTGAACCCGCTGGGAGGGGTCTCCATTGAAGGGGCGAATCGCCCCTTACGCGGTTTGGAATTATCACTCGCTTTCAAATTCGGGATATCCAAAACTTCCGACCAGCTTGACTAAAAAATAACATCAGTTTAGAACCAGTGCGGGATTGGGAAAAGTTGCGAGGTTCGGATTGAATTCGCGTTTTGCAAGCCGTAGCGTACGTTAGCACGTGGGGCGCAGCGAAACCGAAAACAAGCGAAGCGCGTTTGAGCACTGCGAAGCAACGACCCCGTAGGGGCGAGACGGGGCGTAGCCCGCGAGTCAATAATAACCGAACCGCTTGCTTTTGAATTTTTCTTCTAAATACGGAAATTTTCTATCCAAAAAGAAAAATTCAATTCAAAAACAAGCCCTCGCAGCTTTTTCACGTTTTTTTAATGAGAGAATAGAAGCGCCACATATCCCCTATGATGTTCTCGAGATTGCGCCTGTTTGAACGCTCCGTCACGACGTCGCAAGAACGCCCGAAAATATCCAACAAGCTCCTCATCACAAATTCGGCGTCAACGTCGCCCCTCAGCTCGCCGCTTTTGACGGCGGATAAAACACACTTTTTGTAAAGCTTCGAGCGCATTACAGTGTATTCTTTGAATTCGGGTTCGTGCTTGAGGGCTTCAATATAGAGAGTATTGTAGGCGAAAACGTCCACTTTTTCGCCGATGATCTTGCCCATATTCTCAATGATATCTCGAAATGTTTTTTCGCAAAATTCAATGGCGGAAAATAGGGATTTCTCCAAAGGGGCTTCGGAACAAAAGAACCTGTCGCAAAAGAAAAGCTTGAAGGATTCCAGAACAAGCTCGCGCTTGGTGGCAAAATACCTGTACGGCAGGCTGCGCGCAACACCGAGAGCCTTGGCGATGTCGCCTGTTGAGACGCCGTTGACGCCGTTTTTCAACATCAGGGCAAACGCGGTTTCGAGGATTTTTTCGCGGGTGTCTTTCATTCAAGGCCCTCCCTTTTTGCCGCGGCAAGAGCCGCAAGCGGGAAATACTGGCAGTAGAAACCGTAGCGCAGCATAAAGCCGCGCGAAAGCTCCTTGCCCTGCGGCAGGGGAGCGCCGTTGCGCAAGTTAGCCTTTGCGCCGAAACCGTAACCGGGGAAGCCCGTGCCCGTAAATTCCGATTCCTCCCAAGAGCCGTCGCCGAGCTGAGTCTGCTTGAGATACAGCACGCCCCTTGCAACCGCCGCGCGGGCGGGTTCGTCGGCAAAAGGCGCAAGCCCCAAAATTGCCCACGCCGTCTGCGATGCAGTGGATTTGCCCTCGGCATTGGGCTGCATGTATGTAGAGGCATTTTCACCCCAACCGCCGTCGGCGTGCTGCTTTGAAACGAGAAAATCGACAGCCTTTTTCACGCGGGCGTCGGAACAGTCGAAACCGCAGGCGGCAAGGCACGAGAGAACGCTCCAAGTGCCGTAGACGTAGTTTATGCCCCAGCGTCCGAACCACGAACCGTCGTCCTCCTGCTCGTCGAAGATGAATTTTACGGCACGCGCGATTGCCACGGAGGATAGGCTTTCGCCCGCGACGAGAAGTCCCTCTATTACATGCGCGGTTACGTCGACGCTCGGCGGGTCGAGAACTTCGCCGAAGTCGCAAAAGGGAATTTTTGTTACAAGAGATGTGGTGTTGTCCTTGTCGAACGCGCCCCAGCCGCCGTTCTTTGACTGCATCGCCAAAATCCACTTTGCGGCGCGCGATACGGCGGCGTCTATCTTGGCGTTGCGCGGGTCGGCCTCGGGCAGCGATTTTTGAAAGCGCTTGAGGGCGACTATCGCCACGCCTGTGTCGTCAATGTCGGGATAGAATTTGTTTTCGCGCTGGAAGCTCCAGCCGCTTGGCTGAACGTCCTGACCGACAGTCTGCGCCCAGTCGCCGTAGACGTTGTTTTCCTTCGCCAAAAGGTAGTCCACGGCGGCCGAAAGCTTTTTGTTTTGCCAAGTCTGGCCTGCGGAAATCAGCGCAAGCACGGCAAGCATAGTGTCCCACACGGGAGATTCGCTCGCCTTGACGCGCCGCCCCTTGGGCGTGGTTTCCGTCCAGTGGAGATTGAGCGCGTTGACGGCTTTCGACATGTTTTCGTTCGAGAAGTCGAAGCCCTCTATCTTCATTGCAATTATGCCGTAAATCCACGGAGGCTGGATTCCGCCCCAAAAACCGTCGTCGTCCTGATGCTCCAAAATCCACTTCATTGCGGATTCCTTGGCGCGGCGGCGAATGTCGCTGTTTTGGGATTTGTCGTTGTAGATGTGGGCGAGCTTGTCGGCAAGCTCGAAGAACGTTTTAAACGAAAACAAGTCGCCTTTCTTCGACGACGGCTTGTAAACTGCGGCGGTGCGCCCCGACGGAAAAAGCTCGTCGAGGCGGAATTTTGGCGCGAGCCTCTTTACGGGCTTTTGCGAAGTTACGACGCAAAGCGGCAGAAGCGTAGCGCGCGCCCACGCGGCAAACCTGTATATGTTAAGCGGAAACCATTTGGGGAAATATATGATTTCGGGCGGAAGCGCGGGAGTATAACGCCACGGCCATTCGCCGAAAAGCGCAAGCCAGTACTTTGTGAAAACGCGTATGTGCTTTTGCCAGTCGTTTGCAAGAAGCCAGTCTTTTGCCTTTATCATGTGCGGATCGTACGGGGAATGCCCGCAAACGCGCAGGGCGAAATAGCATTCGAGCGTCGTGTTGACATCGCCGTTTTCGGCGTTGAAGTAGACGTCCCAAGAACCGTCGGGACGCTGGTTGTTCAAAATGTACGCCTCTATCTGCGGATTGTTCTCGTAGTCTATTCCGCAAAAGACGGAAGCCAAAAGCCACTGCGCCTCCATGCAGCAGTTGGTCTCCAAAGCGGCGTTCCAATAGCCTTCGGAGTGCTGGAGGGAATAAAGATGACCGACCGATTTTTCTATGCAGTCCTCGATTTTCATAGCGGCAAAAAAAAGAGCAGTTGCTCACAACTGTCAACAAAAAAGTGAGCAACCGCTCACAAACCAAAACGCGCGGAAGATTTTTGAAAAATTTGCGAATAATAAAAAAAGGAATTGAAAAAATTCCCCGAACAAAAAAATTAAGGAAAATATGAAATACCTGATTGCAATAACTGCGCTTCTTTCTACAACAACTTCACTATTGGCAAACCCTGCGGATTGGCTGAAAAGTTTTCAACGCACGGGAAACCTCGGTATGGCAGTGTTTATCTTCATTTTTATGACCGTTATGGCGTTTAAGTGTTTTCAATCCGCGCTATGGCGCATTATAACAATAGCGGGGACGGCGCTGGTTCTGCTGCTCATAGGGTTGACCCGTTAAATACGCACAAAAAAAACGGCGCGTTTTATGAAACAAACGCGCCGTTTTTTAAAGGCAAAAGGCGTGGATCGGAATCGAACCGATGATGAAGCTTTTGCAGAGCCTTGCCTTACCACTTGGCTACCACGCCGTAAATTAAAGCGTCGATTAGAATTTATAGCCGCAGACTTTGCAAGCCTATTTTTTGCAATATTTGAAAATTATGAAGCGCGGGCGGTTGGAGACATCGTTTAGCCAGCGCGTCTGCGCGTAGACTTCGGCAAATTCCTCCGCCAGTTTTTCGGGCTGGGCTATGCCGCACTCGCAGGCTATAATTGCGCCGTCTTTGAGAAATTCGGGGGCGCGGGCGAGAATTTTGCGCAGGTCGGCAAAACCGTCGTCGTCGGAACGCAACGCTTTCATCGGCTCGAATTGCGAAACCTCCGGCTGGGCGGATTCAACTTCCGCGTCGGTCAAGTACGGCGGGTTTGAAAAAATCAAATCGAACTTTCCCGAAACGTTTTCAAACCAGTCCGACTGGAAGAAATCGACGTCGGCGGCGTTGGCGGCGGCGTTTTCGCGGGCAAGTGTCAGCGCGTCTTGGCTGATGTCCACGCCGCGTACGTTTGCGTTTGCGTAGCGTTTTTTTAGCGCGAGAGAAACCGCCCCCGTGCCCACGCCGAGCTCGAGAATGTCGAGTTGCACGGCGGGGTCGGGGAAATACTGCTCGGAAAGGATTTCGCAAAGCTCCTCCGTTTCGGGGCGCGGGATTAACGCGCGGGTATCGCACTTTATCGGTACGCCGAAAAATTCGGTTTCGCCCAAAATGTACTGAAGCGGCTCGCGACGGGCGCGGCGGCGCACGAGGGCGCGGATTGCGTCGAGTTTTTCGGCGGGCAGCGGTTCGTCGAAACGCAGGAACAATTCAAGCCTTTTACATTTGAGAGCGCTGGCTATGAGTATCTGCGCGTCTACTTTTGCGTTGGGAATTCCCTTTTGCGCGAAGTAGGCAGTTGTCTTGTTGAGAATTTCGAGAATGGACTGCACTATTTTTCTATGAGCTGGCGGATACGCTGGGCGTAGTCGGCGTCTTCCAACGCCTTTATCAGTTCGCCTATGTCGCCGTCCATAATCTGCGGGAGGGAGTGGAGAGTCAGCCCGATGCGGTGGTCGGTCAAGCGGCTCTGCGGAAAGTTGTATGTGCGGATTCTCTCGGAGCGGTCGCCGCTGCCGATTTGCTCGCGGCGGCTCTGCGCGTATTTGTCGTGCTCTTCGCGCTGTTTGAGTTCGAGCAGGCGCGAGCGCAAAACCTTCAAAGCCTTCGTCTTGTTTTTAAGCTGCGAACGCTCG
>DAVZIV010000113.1:0-5129 GCA_052273125.1 Candidatus Merdousia sp.
ACAGCGTGGCGGCTTCGTTCAGCGTTTTGGCGACTCGGGCGGCGGATACGGCAGGCGCGCCTCCGAACCTTTCGGCAATTCGCTGGGGGATATTTTCTCCAAAAAATCCTAAAATAAAAAACGCGCGAGGGCGTTTTTTGGTTTGCTCGGGTGGTCTGTACTAAAGTACTATTCCACCGCTCGCAAACGCAAATTGACTCGCGGGCTACGCCCCGTATCGCCCACTCGCTTTCGCTCGGGGTCTTTCGGCTTGCGCCGAAATTTCAAACGCGCTTTGCTTGTTTTCTGCCTCGAGCCTCGCGCGTTTTTTCCAATCCCAAGTTGATTCTAATCCGAAGTTTTTTATCTTGTGGCGCGCCCGCTCGGCGGGTTTCGTTCTTGTGGCGCGGCAAAATCTCAAACGCGCTTCGCTTGTTTTCCAGCTCGAGCCCCGCGCGGGCGTCGGAGCACACGCCATTGAAGGGCTACGCCTTTACGCGGTATTGTTTCGCTCAAACCGCTATCCTATAAAAAACATTGCGATATTCATTGATAAAGTGGCGGGAATTTTTTGCGTTGGCAAAAAATCGCCACGCCGCAAGATAAAATTATTTGGAGAGGGTGTAGTGTTTTGACGTTTCCTTCTTCGAGACTGAACCTGCATGCGTTCCGTTCTGCCCGAAGTCGAGCGTCGTGCGAGTCGGGGAGCTGTTGTATAGAACCATAATTCCCGACGGCGGGCAGGTGTAGTCGCCAAGCCACGCAGTAATGTCGAGCGGGCATTTCAGGCGTTTGACCGCGTAGGTTGAGTCGAAATAGCGAATGGCGGGCGTATACGCGGGACGGAAGTTCGCGGGTATGCGCGTCGCGCCGCAGTCGGCTGCCCAGAGGTCTGTCATCCACGGGACAAACACGGTACAGCGCGTAACGTCTTTGTCGAGCCACGCCACGAAAACCGACTGGAATCCGCCCATGCTCGAGCCCGAAACTTTGATGTTTTTGCCGTCCCACTGGGGAACGTTTTTCTTCGCGTATTCAAGCGCGCGCAGGTCGCGCAGCATCATGAATTTGAAGTAGCACGTTTCGGGCGTTTTGTGGTCTTGGGCGGTCAGTCCGAACCCTTTTAGTTCGCCTTTTTTGAGCTTCGCGTAGTATTCCGGTTCGCGCAGAAGTTCAAAAGAGTGGCGTTCGACCGTGAGGAAGATTGTGTTGTCGCGCATGTTGGGACCCGTTCTGTTCACGCCATAGCCGTGGAAGAGCACTTCCATCGGAAGCGATTTTTCCTTTGCGTTTTTGGGAATTGAAAGAAACGCCTTTGCGGGTTTCCCCACGCACGAAACTGTCAGTTCATAGACGTTGAACTTTCCCTCGGAATACTTCGGCAGAAGTTTTTTCTCCGCCTTGAGCGGGATTTTTGCCTGAGCTTCGAGTTGGCGCTGCCAGAATGCGTCGAAATCGGCGGGTTCTTTGCCGGAATTTTTTATCTTTTCCACTTCCGCGCCGGCGCCGCCAGCGTAGCGCAGTATTTTCTTCCCCCAATGCTGGGCGGACGATTTTGTTGTTAGGTATTCGCCTTTTTCGTTTACTGCAAAAACTTCTACGTTTACAAACCCCGGTGTGTTGCACTTTGTTGCGAGCCTGAGCGGCTCGGCGGCGGAGACGGCTTCCCCTTTGCGCTCGGGCGAGCCGTCGTCTGCGCGGATTTCCCACTTGAGCTTCTGTCCGACGACGGGCTTGCCGTCTTGCATAAGGGTTATCTCGAATTTCATTTCCTCCCCGCATTTGTATGAGAGGGCGTCCTTGTCGCAGTTGCCCACGAAATACTGTTGCGCGGAAAGCGAGAGCGCCGCCGCGACCGTCGATAGTATAGATAGATATTTTTTCATAGTTGTTGTCTGTTTTGGTTGGAAATTATTTGCCCGTCAGCTCGGAGTTTTTCAGCGACGTTTTGAAGAGAGTCTCGCCGTTTGTGCCGATTATTGAAACCGAAATTTGCCTGTCGTTTTCCGCGCCGAAAATTTTCACTACCGCGAAAGAGCGCTTCTTCACGAGGCTTGATGGCATTCTGAAGTAGTTTGTCTGCGTCTGTTCGCCATCGGCGCGCGCCGTGGAGGCGCCCGCGGTAAGCTCGGTTATGGGGTATGCGCCCGCGCGTATGAAGCGCGTGATTTCCGCGTACGGCTTGTTTGCCGATACCACGAAAAGCCCGCCTATTTTCTTCGACGCCAAAAACTCCAGAAGCTCCTTGCGTTCCCTGTCGGCGAATGTGAAGTTGGTATCGGACTTCACGGGGTTTGTAATCGGCATTCCCGCGACTATTATTTTGAAAGTCGCCTTGGACTCCGCCAAATTAGCCTCGAGCCACGTCATTTGTTCGCGCCCCAGAATTTCGGGCAAAGAGCTGCGGAAGTCGAGGTTTGAACGCCTGCTGCAAACGTCGAGCACGAAAAATTCGGCGTCGGAGAACGAGAACGAATAGTACGCGGCTTCGTCCGCCGCAAATTGCCACGCCCACGTTTTTTCAAATGCGGATTTTGCGTTTTTTGACGTTGCCGAAAATTTGTCGGCGGTGTTCGAGCCGAACGCCGCGCCAGAAACGACGCCGTAATTTGGCATGTTCAGCAGGATTTTCTGCGCCTGCGGGTTTGCGGCGGCTTTGGCAAAGCGCGATATATGCGCAAGTTCCGAGCTTTTGTCGGCATTGCGCAGCGTGTCGAGCCCGCCCGCCCACACTGCGAAATCGGTGCCATTTTTTTGCGCCGTCGCAAATATTTCATATTCGCCGCCCTCGGTTTTGAACGGGTGGTCGAACGGCTTGTCATTGAAGTGGTTTGTCCCGAACACTGCGAAGGAAAAATCAGGCGGCGGCGTTCTGTCGAGATAATCGGGCGATGTTTTGAACGTGCCAGCCAAGGTTTCGTTTGAATCGGAAATTGTGTATGCGTATTTTGTCGCGGGCGAAAGCCCGTCTATTTCCACAACCGATGTCGACGGCGATGTCTTCGAGCAATTAACAAGGCATTTTTGTTTGTTTGCCGAATCCGCAGGCGACACTTTTACGGAGAGCTTTTCTCCCGAAAAAACCGAAATCTTCGCCGATGTGTAATCAACTCTGCCGACTATTGCGCTCAACGCCATTGCTTGCGCCGCGTAATATCCCAAAACTAACATTAACAATAAACGTTTCATCTCCCGTATCATTACATTTTCCCCCTCTTTTTCAAGTTTTAATTAAAATGCGCGAGAGCGTAATCTTTGGTGTGGTTTTTATAACAAAAAAGGCGTTTTTTCAAAACGCCTTTTACTTAGTGTTTAAAACCACACCACGCCAAAGATTACGCGCCCTCGCGCGTTTTTTTTTAGAAGCCTTTGACTTTGAATAGAGACGTCACAGACATATTGTTGTGGATTCTCAAAATTGCCTCGGTGAGAAGCGGAGCGACCGAGAGAACCGTAATGGGATAGTCCTTGTACCTTTCCTTCGGCGGAGTGGAGTCGGTAATGATGAGCTCGTCAAGCCATTTTTCCGAGAGCCTGTCATAGGCGGAATCGGTGAGCTGGGCGTGCGTGACGGCAGCCCTTACGCTCTTTGCCCCCTTGCTCTTGAGGATTTTCGCCGCGGCGGTGAGCGTGCCGGCGGTTTCGGTCATATCGTCGACAAGGAGAATATCCCTGCCTTCGACTTCGCCGACGAGGCTCGTGGCTTCGACGACTTCGGCGCTGATTCTGCGCTTTGCAATGAAGCCGAGCGGACAGTTGAAGAGCGTCGCATAGCTCTGGGCGCGCTTGAGCCCGCCTACGTCGGGGGAGAAGACGGTCATATTTTCAACGGGCTTGTCCTTTAGGTAGTCGTAAATGACGGGCGAGGCATAGAGATGGTCGCAGGGTATGTCGAAGAAGCCCTGAATCTGCGTGGCGTGGAGGTCGAGCGTCAAAACTCTGTCTACGCCCGCGGCAACCAAGAGGTTGGCGACTAGCTTTGCGGTAATCGGAACTCTGGGCTGGTCTTTTCTGTCCTGTCTGGCATAGCCGAAGAAGGGAAGAACTGCCGTGATTCTCTTTGCGGAGGCGCGCTTGATGGCGTCTATTATGATGAACAGCTCCATTACGCTGTCGTTGGAGGGGTTGCAGGTGGGCTGAATGATGAAAACGTCGTCGCCTCTTACATGGTCGAAAACCTTTACGAAGGTTTCGCTGTCCGGAAACGATTCCACCGTCATATTGCCGAGGGGAATTTGCAGACTGTTGGTGATTGCCTGAGCCAAAGCGGGGTGCGCTCTGCCAGTGAATATTTTGAGGTTGTCGATTTTCATACAAACAGTGTTTGATTTGTGTTTATGATTCCTTCAGAGTGTTCCCATGGCGCATTTGCGTCAAGTATTTTTTGATTGGTTGTTTGCCTTTAGGGGGTACTTTATGCGTTTACGATGCGAGAGGGCGGCGTCAGAAAAATGTTGATTTACGGCGCATTTTTCGTAGAAGGTCTACAAAGAAAGGATTTTTTGGAACATGAAAACAGTACACATCGTAGGAATATTCGTAGCCACGTTGGCGGAATTTTTTTGCATCGCGGCGCACGGGCAGTCCGCAAAATGGATAGCCCCCGCCGACGGCATTGTGGACGCTCCCAACCGTTGGCTCGCCTTCAGAAAGGACTTCAATGTTGACGAAATTCCGACGTCGGCAAAAGCCCGCATAGCCGCAGATTCAAAATATTGGCTGTGGATAAACGGCAGGCTCGCCGTCTTCGAGGGATCTCTCAAGCGCGGCCCGACCCCGACTGGCACGTATTTCGACGAAATCGACATAGCCCCGTTCCTCAAAAAGGGCGAAAACAGGCTGGCAATGCTCGTCTGGTACTTCGGCAAAGACGGCTTTTCGCACAAGAGCAGCGGAAGGGCGGGAATGGTTTTCAGCCTCGATTCTTCCCCGAAACTTTTCAGCGATTCCTCGTGGCTTTCGCGGATACACCCCGCCTATGAAATGGCGGGCTTCCCGCTGCCAAACTACCGTCTGCCCGAATCGCACGTGAGATTCAACGCGCAAAACGATATGCCGGACTGGCAGACGGCGCCCGATTCTGCGGCGAAGCTGGGATTCAAAAAATCGGAGGAGCGCGGACAGTGGGGCGACGCGCCAGATCGGAAGAG
>DAVZIV010000114.1:0-5100 GCA_052273125.1 Candidatus Merdousia sp.
TTTCAAAATGAAACGCTTTTATCTTTTTTATAATTCACACCACACCAAAGGCTACGCGCCCTCGCGCGTTTTAACTAAAAGTTGTCGGGGAGGGAGCGAGCCGCAATGTCGTCAACAATGAGCTTGACGGCTTCGTCAACGGACTTCGTGCCCTCAAACGACTTCTTGATTCTGGAGCGGATTGAAAGTGTGCCCGCCTCGGCTTCCTTCTTGCCGATGACAAACATATGCGGAATCCTGTCTGTCTCCGCCTTGCGGATTTTCGCGCCGAGCTTTTCGGCAGTGTCGTCCATGGAGACGCGCACGCCTGCATCGCGCAATTTCTTGAAGACGGAATCGGCAAAAGGCACAACCTCGTCATTGAGGGTGATGATTCTCACCTGCTCGGGAGCAAGCCACGTGGGGAAATTGCCGCCGAAGTGCTCAATCAACACGCCCGTGAAACGCTCGAGCGAACCGAAAGGTGCGCGGTGAATCATAATCGGGCGGTGCGGCTTGTTGTCTTGACCGATGTAGGAAAGGTCGAAGCGCTCGGGCAAGTTGTAGTCAACCTGAACAGTGCCGAGCTGCCATTCACGCCCGATTACGTCCTTGACAACAAAGTCAATCTTGGGCCCGTAGAACGCAGCCTCGCCGATTTCCTCTGTAAAGGGAACGCCGAGAGTTTTCGCCGCCTTGCGGATAGCCGCCTCGCTCTTCTGCCAGTTTTCGGCGTCGCCTACATACTTGTCGCTGGCGGGGTCGCGCAGGGAGAGACGCACGCGGTATTCGCGCATGCCGATGGTGGCGAAAACCGCATTGACCAAATCCAGACAACCCTGAATTTCTTCGTCAAGCTGTTCTGGAGTGCAGAAAATGTGGGCGTCGTCCTGAGTGAAGCCGCGCACGCGCGTCATTCCGTTGAGCTCGCCGGACTGCTCCCAGCGATAGACGTTGCCGAATTCCGCCAAGCGCACGGGCAGTTCGCGGTACGAGTGCGGGTCGCTCTTGTAAATTTCCACATGGAAGGGGCAGTTCATCGGCTTGAGGAGGAAGCCCTGAACGTCGCCGTCTTCGACCTTCTTTTCAAATTCCGCAACGTCGAGCTTTTCCGCCGCCATGCGCGCCATATCCTCGCGCTCGACAATCGGAACAAACTGCGATTCCTTGTAGTAGGGGAAGTGCCCGCTTGTGCGGAAGAGTCCGAGCTTGCCGATGTGCGGCGTAAATACCTGCTGGTAGCCCTGCTTGCGCAGAAGCTCCAAAATGAAATCCTGAAGGCTCTGGCGGACGATTGCGCCCTTGGGCTTCCACAAAATCAAGCCCTGCCCGACCCTGTCGGAAATGACAAAAAGCCCCATCTCCTTGCCGAGTTTGCGGTGGTCGCGCAGCTTTGCCTGCTCCATCTGCTCGAGATACTTGGCAAGCTCGTCCTTCGAGGCAAACGCCGTGCCGTAAATGCGCTGGAGCTGCTTGTTGTGCTCGTCGCCCCTGTGGTATGCACCCGCGATGTTGAGAAGTTTGAACGCCTTGATGCGCTTCGAGAAATCGACGTGCGGCCCCGCGCAGAGGTCGCAAAATTCGCCGTTTTTGTAGAAGGAAATTTCCTCGCCCTCGGGAATGTCGGCAAGACGCCCAAGCTTGAATTCCTCCTGCCCGATTTCCATGATTTTCTTTTCGGCGTCGGCGCGGGAGAGTGTGAAGCGTTCAAATTTCTGGTTTTCGGAAATGATTTTCTTCATTTCCTCCTCTATTTTGGCGAGGTCTTCGGCGGTAAATTTGTGCTCCAAATCGAAATCGTAATAGAAACCCGAGTCGGTCGCCGGACCGATGTCCAGCTTGGCTTCGGGGAATAGGCGCAAAACCGCCGCGCCGAGCACGTGTGCGGCGCTGTGTCTGATTTTCAATAATTCTTCGTTCATAAAATTTTTTGCGCTTGAAACGCCGAAACATTGCCGCAAAGCGCTGCTAAATTCGGCCGAGAACAAACGCCCTTTCTATAAATGCCCCAGATACTGCAACCGCCGCGCAAAAAAGTAAAGTTTTTTTGATACAAATTTGTCGAAATTCTAAGCCGCCAGAATTTCGGCGAACAAAGCCAACGAAAGCCCGCCGAAAACGCAAATGCCCAAGACGCGCATAACGGCGGCAAACTTTGGGGAATCGATAGTCTTGGCGGCGCGGGCGGCAAAGAACGAAACCGCCGCAAACACAGCGAGCGCCGATGCCATAAAAATCGCGCCCAAGACGCATATCTGCAGCCACGCAGCCCAGCCGTTTTCTGTCAAAAACTGCGGAAAGAAAGACAGAAAAAACACTATTACTTTGGGGTTGGACACGTTCATTAGCACGCCCTGCAAATACAGATGCTCCGAAACGCAACCGCGCTCCGCCGAAACGCCCGCCTGCTGTTTTGCGCGCCAGTTAAGATACGCCAAATAGCCGAGATAGCACGCGCCGAAAAGCCTCACCAAATTCATCAGCGCGGGCGAAGAGACAATAAGAACCGACACCCCCGCCGCGCACAAAAACGTGTGGAACATGCACCCCGTACAAAGCCCGAGGGCAATGCGCAGACCCGCCCGAACGCCCCCGCCGCAGCGAAGTTTCAAGCACAAAATAGATGTCGGGCCCCGGGAGAAACGCCATCGCAAGGCAGGTGGCGCAATAGGCCAAAAGCGTGGAGATTCCCATAATTTCCTCCCCGATTCTACACGGCAAAGATTTCGGGTTTTACCGCCGTCATTTTGCCGACCGATTCCGACAATCCGCCCAAACGCGCGCGCATAAGCCAGACGCGGCGGTATTCGGCTGTTATGAACTTGAGTTCCGCCTGCGCGGCAGTCGATTCAACCGCAAAATCGCCCGAAGCGCGGGCAAACGCCCAGCGAATCATTCTGGAAGCAAGCGCAATTTCGTCTATGCAGGCGTCGGCGTCGGCACATTCGGGTTTCGACGCCGCCGCAAGCGACGCCGCGAAATCCGCAGCCGAAGAAAGCGCGTTGAAGTCGGCGCGCCCCGCATATTCGGCGGCAAGTTTGCGCGCCGCGGCTTCGTCGGCAAAGAAAAGCCTGTGGTGCAGACAGAAAAGTTTGTCGACCACATCGCAGCGCCCAATCGAAACCAAAGCGCGGGCAAATTCGCCCGTCTTGTCGCAGAAGACGCATTTTGAAAGGAAATCGCACACGAGTTCCTCGGAGTGTTCGCCCGACCACGCGCAGGCGGCGTGTTTTGCAACCGCGGGAAACATTGCCGAATAGGGCTGGTGGTTGCCGCCGTCGCCCCACTGCGTGAGAATCGAACCTTCCGCACCGCATTCCTTTGCGCAGGACGTTGCAATTTCAATGTTTTTGCTTGCACAATCCCAACGCGAGCCGAAACTATTCCAAGTGCTCGTTCCGGGGGCTACCAAAAATTTGCGCCCGACTTCGTTCATATACTCGCACTGTTGGCGGTAAGGATGGTCGAGATAGTAGCCCCATATTACGGGCGTCATGTTCTCGGGAATGAGTTTTGCAAACTCTGGTTTTTGCATTAACACGTCCGCCCAAAAACATACGCTCTTGCCGCGCGAGTTGCATAGCGCGTTGAGGCGCGAAATGTGTTTTATGTAGAGGCGGTATTTGTCTTCGGGCGTTTTGCAAAGCGCCTTGCTGCGCCCCATGCCAAGCTCCCACGGCTCGTCGCCGCCTATGTTGATTTTGTCGGAGGAAAAATTCGGCAAGAACTGCGCGTACAAGCCGTCCATAAAAGCGGCGGCGTTTTCGTCGGGAAATAGCGTTGTGGGAAATTTTCGGATTGTGCCCAGCGGGTCTACGAACGGCGCTTTGCTTTCCGCCAAATGCCCGTACTGGCGGTAGCGCAGCCAGCGCTCCATATGTCCAAGCCCGTTGATATTTGGCACAAGCTCTATGCCCGCGAACGCGCACATATCGTCGAGATTTTTGTACTGGTCGGCAGTCATGGGCGAGGCATCAGCCCAGACAATTTCGTGCCCCGCAAACGCGTATGTGTGTTCCGTGTAAAGCTCGAGCCTGTTGTACTTCATCAGCGCGAGCCTGTCTACGAGCATTCCCAATTCGCGCATTGTCGGGACTTTGCAGCGGCTTATGTCGAGCATAAAACCGCGCGTTTGCAAGTCGGGATAGTCTACAATGTGCGCGAACCTGACGCCGTTTTCCGCCGACTGCATTGCAATCTGGCGCAGCGTCTGCAAGGCGAATTTCGCCCCCGAGACGCTCTTGGCGCGAACGGATATGCCGTCGGCGTCTATGTCGAGAATGTAGCCTTGCGAGTGCGAGACGTCGGGAGAGTCCAACTGCAAACGCACGAATTCGCCCGAGGGCAGACCTTCGGGCGAAATTTCAAACGCCGCCTTTTCCCACGGCAGAAAATCCTCTTCCCAGCGCACCGATTTGGGCGCGGGGAGAAGCTTGGGCTTTGCGTAAAAAGCCTCCATTTTTTAGAACGTGTGGACGAAAAGCCCCGAGCGCAGTTTGGGTTCAAACCATGTGCTCTTGGGGGGCATAATCATACCCGCGTCGGCGATTGCCATCAGTTGGGCGACTGTCGTCGGGTACATGGAAAACGCCACGGCAAAGCCGCCCTTGTCAACGAGACGCTCAAGCTCTTCCGTGCCCTTGATTCCGCCGACAAAGTCTATGCGTTCGTCGGTGCGCGGGTCGCCTATTTTAAGCAACGGGGCGAGAACTTTGTCCTGCAGCAAGGCAACGTCGAGCGAGCTTACAGCGTCGAGGTTTTCGGTCTTGTCGAACGAAAGCGTGTACCATTTACCGCCCAAGTACATTGAAACTTTTTTGGATTCCTTCGGCGCCTTTTCGCCAGTCTGTTCGACTTTGCAAACGCCGCCGAGCTTCGCCAAAAATTCGTCCGCCGCCATACCCGCCAAATCTTTGACAACGCGGTTGTAGGGCAGAATTTTTAGCTGCGCGGCGGGGAAACAAACGGAGAGAAACCAGTTGTAGTCTTCGTCGCCGGTGTGGTTGGGGTTTTCCGCCTTGAGGTCGCGGGCGCAGCGCGCGTTGGAGGCGCTGCGGTGGTGTCCGTCGGCGACGTATGCGCAGGGGATTTTGTCGAAAGTATTTACGATTGCTTCAAGCG
>DAVZIV010000115.1:0-5091 GCA_052273125.1 Candidatus Merdousia sp.
ACACAGTTTTTCATCCTGATATTTTAGAAAATATTTAGCGGCGGTTTTGCAGGCTGAATTTCTCGCCGAACTTTTCGGCAAACTGCGCGCCGACGGAATTTCCACATGCGCCGACACCTGCGGCGGCGTGGAACTTACCGACGCGGTAAGGGCGGCAATAAACAAAACCGACATTTTCCTTTTGGACATCAAGCACGTAGACGAAGACGCGCACAAAAAAATCACGGGGCAGTCGTTCGGCAAAACCCGAAAATTTTTGGGCTATATTTCGTCGCTTGGCAAGCGCGTATGGATTAGGCAGGTTCTGCTTGAAAACATAACCGCAACGCCGCAATACGCCGAAAAGTTGGCGGATTTCCTCAAGCCCTACGCGGTGGAAAAAGTGGAGCTTTTGCCCTACCACGATATGGGCAAATACAAGTGGAAAAAGCTCGGGCTTGAATACAGACTCGCGGCAATGCAGCCGCCGACGGCGCGGGCTGTTGACGAAGTAAGGAAAATCCTCTCCGCGCGCGGCTTCAACGCGCAGTAGCGCCGCAGACAAATGCGCCGCGCGCGCCCGTTCTTGCGCACCGTACCGCGCCGCCATGCCAACCGCCTGCCGCACCGGCATACTGCCGCACACGCCGTACCGCCCCGCGCCCTCTCTGTACAATCTCAAAACGCATGCATGCCGAGCCTCCAGCCCCCTCTGCACTGCGTCCCGCCGAGCTGAAAAAAAACTCGACAATCCCGACGGCGTATTGGAAAATGGGCGGGTATAAACCTAAGGATATTTATGTACGCAAACTTTTTCAAACGCATCATCGACTTTCTCGGCGCGCTGATTCTCTTCATTGTGCTTCTGCCGATTTTCGCGGTACTTTATGTGCTGATTCTCGTTTTCCTCGGCGCGCCCGCCATATTCAAGCAGGAGCGACCGGGGAAGGGCGAAAAGATTTTCCGCGTGATGAAATTCCGCTCAATGACAGACGCGAAGGACAAAGACGGCAATCTGCTTCCAGACGAAGTGCGCCTGACGAAGTTCGGGTCTTTCCTGCGCAAGTCGAGCCTCGACGAAATTCCGCAGCTGCTCAACATCATCAAGGGCGATATGTCCTTCATCGGCCCGCGCCCGCTGCTGGTTTCAAATCTGCCCTACTATACGGAAGAGGAACACCACCGCCACGATGTCAGACCCGGAATTACGGGCTTGGCGCAAATCAACGGCCGCAACAACCTCACAAACGACCAGAAATTCGCCCTCGACGTAAAATACGTCCGCAACATAACCTTTTTAGGCGACGTTAAAATAGTACTGATGACCATTGTCAACGTGCTCAGGCGTTCCGACATCAAGGTTATACCCCACTGCGATACCCTGCGCATCGAGCGCGCCTACATGGTGCAAAATAAAAACGCCGAAAAAACCGATGAAAAAAATTCTCATAACGGGTAAAAACGGCTTTCTGTCGAAGAACCTCGCAAAACATTTGTCGGAATGCGGATTCGACGCCGAACTTGTATCGGTGCGCGGCGGCGCGGAAAATATCGACTTGCGCGGAATAGACTGCATTGTGCACACCGCCGCAATTTCGTCGGACAAAAAGGGCGTGCCGTACTCCGAATACAGGCGCGTAAACGTCGAAACAACGCGGCTGCTCGCGCAAAGGGCAAAGGAATGCGGCATGCAACACTTCGTGTTTGTGTCGTCGCTCTTTGCGATGTTCGACACCCCGCCGAAAATCTCCTCGGACACCGTACTGGGCGCAAATTCGCCGTGCAACCCGCAAAATTTCTACGGCAAAAGCAAGCTCGAAGCGGAAAAATCGCTCGAAAATTTGGCGGCTGAAAATTTCAAAATCGCCGTCGTGCGCCCGCCGATAATCTACGGAGAGGCGGCGCTGGCAACTACGCCCTTCTGAAAAAAATCGCCCTAAAACTGCCCGTTCTGCCCGACATTGAAAACAGAAAAAGCATGATATACGTCGGCAACCTCTGCGAATTGATAAAACTCATCATTGAAAACCAAGGCGCGGGGCTGTTCCTGCCGCAAAACGCCGAATTGGTGTCCACAAAGGAAATGATGGGCGAAATTGCAAAGGCAAACGGAAAAATTGCGCGCTTTTCAAAGCTCTTCGGGCTTGGGATAAAACTGGCGGGCAATTTCGTGCCCCAGCTGCACAAGGCGTTCGGCAACCTCTACTACGCGCAGAAAGAGTCGAACTACTTCGGCGGCAAATACCGCATTTTCGGCCTTGCAGAATCAATCAGGCGCACGGAACGCGGCGCGGAATAAAGAACGGGGCAAAACCGCCCGCGCGCCTCTACGCCTCGATTATCGACAGCACAAAGGCGTTTACTTTGTCCACGTCGAATTTTTCCTCGGCAATTTCGCGCGAGCGCTTGCCCATCGAAACAATCAGGTCGGGATTTTTTACGAAGCGCTCCATCGCCTCCGCAAGGGCGTCGGAATCGCGGACGCGCACAAGAAAGCCGTTTTCGCCCTCCATCACGGATTCGCCCGCCGCCTGCTGCGCCCTGCCCTTTTGCGTAAGCACAATCGGAACGCGCGTGCCGACGGAATCGGCGAGAATGAGCGCGCGCCCAATCGACATTGCCTCCAGCATCGAACGCGGACAGCCCTCCCTGTAAGACGGCAAAACGGCAACCGAATTCTTCGACACATAGTCCGAGACGTTTGAGACAAACCCCGCGCACTCTATGCCGCCGTCGGACTTGAGTTTTTCGAAGTCGGCTTGGGAAATGCTCGAGGGGTTTTTGTCGGGCGCGCCAAGCATCGTAAATTTTACCTGCGGATGCTTTTTTTTGATTTTCTGCGCCGCGGCGATGAACTCGCAAACGCCCTTGTGGCGAATGAGTCTGCCGACAAACACAAAGCCTATTCCGCCCTCGGGAGGCGGCGAAAACGGGAACTTTTGCAGATTGACGCCGCTGCCGTTCATCAGCGCATTTTTGGACATCGGCGACATTCCGCAATTTTGCGCCAAGAGCATATCGTCTGGATTTTGAAAAAGCACGTTCGTCGCGCACCTCATACCCAGACCGAAAACGAACCTAAACGGAACGCTCAAAAGCCGCCCCGCAAAAGACTGCGCCGTAAAGGCAAAGCCCAAGCCCGTGTAAACTGCAACCCGCTTTCCTACGCCCGAAAGCTTTGCCGCAATGGCCGCATATGTGGCTACTTTCGGCGTAAAAGCTATAACTGCATCGAATTTTTCGGCGGCAAAAAGCCGCTTCAATTCGCGGACAAGCGCAAACTCCTTGAGGGGGTTCACCGATTTTCTGTCCACGCGTATCTCCCTGAAACCTATACCGTTTCGCGCAAGAGTCGGCAGCATTTCGGGCTTTTCCAGCCCCGACACCGCGACAACCGAATGCCCCCTTGCAATAAAGGCGCGCATCATATCGAGCCTGAAACCTATTACGGAATTGATTGTCCCTGCTATTACGGCAATTTTCATAGTCTGCTGAGCTAAAATACGGGCATGGCTAAAACGCTGTTATAGGCGGCGAGTATGCGCGCGGATATTCCGCGCTGTCAAGTTTTTTCACTTGACAATAACTGCGGCGGTGAAATCCTTTTTGCAAAGTATACAAACAATAAGGACTATATGAGTAAAATTAAGCTTGGCATAATAGGCTGCGGATTTGTCGGCGGCGCGCTCAAACGCTGGATTGCCGAACACAACGCCGACAACGTGGAAGTTTTTGTCTCCGACCCGCCCAAGGGAATGAACGACGATTTGTCGGAAATAGACGT
The DNA here is from genome assembly GCA_052273125.1 of Candidatus Merdousia sp. Classification (GTDB taxonomy): domain Bacteria; phylum Verrucomicrobiota; class Verrucomicrobiia; order Opitutales; family Intestinicryptomonadaceae; genus Merdousia. The sequence goes on from DAVZIV010000115.1 coordinate 3,764, forward strand.
TGCATTCGTCAGTATCCACGTTCCGACCGAAGCCGACGGCTCTCAGGATTTGACGCTGATGAAGCAGCTTATCAAAAAGCTGCCCGACGTTCCCGTTTTCGTCAGAACCACAATTCTTCCCGGGACAAGTCGGGAACTTTCCAAAGATACCGCGCACAGAGTCCACTTTATACCCGAGTTCCTCACAGAGAGAACCGCCTATGAAGACTTCTGCTCGCAGCCGATGATTTTCACCGCCGAAGAGGAATTGCTCTCTAAAATTTTCGTCGGCAAAAAGCACATTTGCATGTCGTCGCTCGAAGCCGAAATTACAAAATACGCGCACAACGTATTCGGCGCGCTAAAAGTTACGTATTTCAACGGAATTTTCGAGCTTTGCAAGTCGATGGAGGCAAACTACAGAAAGATTCAGGAGGGCATTCTGCTCAGCGGCTACATAAACGCGCCGCACACGCAGGTCCCGGGGCCCGACGGCAAATTCGGCTACGGCGGCAAATGCTTCCCCAAAGACGTAAACGCCCTCACGAAGCTCTGCACGGACAAAAATCTGGAAGTTGCAAAACTTTTGCAGCAGCTGCGCCCCGCAAACCTCTTCTACCGCGGAGAGGACAAATAGCATGAAGATTCTCGTTACGGGAACGGCGGGGTTCATAGGCTTTTTTGTGGCGAAAAACCTACTCGGCAGAGGGTGCGAAGTAGTCGGCGTCGACAACGTAAACCCCTACTACGATGTCCGCATAAAAGAGGCGCGCCTGAAAATCCTCAAGCAAAACCCGAATTTCAAGGAGGCGAGAATAGACTTGGCGGACAGGGACGCCGTCGCGAAAGTTTTCGCCGAAGAAAAGCCCGAACGCGTAGTAAACCTTGCCGCGCAGGCGGGCGTGCGCTACAGTTTTGAAAACCCCTATGTTTACATAGACTCGAACATAATGGGCTTTCTCAACATTCTCGAAGGCTGCCGCCACAACGATGTAAAGCACCTTGTCTTCGCCTCGACCGCCTCGGTGTACGGGGCAAACGGCAAAATGCCGTGGAAGGAAACCGACGGCTGCAACCACCAAATGAGCCTCTACGCCGCAACGAAAAAGGCGAACGAAGTCATGGCGCATTCGTACTCGCACCTCTTCAACATTCCGACAACGGGCTTGCGATTTTTCAACGTCTACGGCCCGTGGGGCAGACCCGATATGGCGCTGTTTTTGTTCGTGCGCAACATCATAGACGGCAAGCCCATCAACGTTTTCAACAACGGCAAAATGGTGCGCGACTTCACATACGTCGAGGACATCGCCGAGGGCGTCTGCCGCGTGGCGCTTGGCCCGCTTCCG
>DAVZIV010000116.1:0-5076 GCA_052273125.1 Candidatus Merdousia sp.
TGTTCCGGGGTTGAGATGTCGGCGGCGGTGCTTGCGGGGTTTGCCATTGCCTTGATTGTCGTGGCGCGGTCGTGGGCGCTGATTCCCGTTGTAATGCCTTCGGCGGCGTCTACGGTTACGGTGTATGCCGTCCCCTTTTTGTCGCGGTTGAGGCGCACCATATCGTCTATGCCGAGTTCCGTCAGGCGTTTGCTTGTCGTCGGAATGCAGATGAGCCCGCGCGCGTAGCGCAGCATTGTGTTGACGGCTTCGGGGGTTATCTGCGAGCCCGCCACAATCATATCGCCCTCGTTTTCCCTGTTTTCGTCGTCGGCTACTATTATTATTTTGCCTGCGGCGAAATCGCGCACGCAGTCTTCGACGCTGTCGAATATTTTTTCCTTTTCCATACGGTCTCCCATCGCGTTTTATTAAATTCTGGTGTCGAGCAGTTTCGAGATGTCGGAGTTTTTGAGAATCTTTATTCCTCCCTCGGGGATGCGTTTTAGTGTGAATGCCCCTATTTGGAAGCGTTTAAGTTCCTTTACGAAGTATCCCATTACCTCGAACATTCTTCTGATTTCGCGTTTGCGGCCCTGATTGAGCCACACCTCCACTCGGCGGTCGGCGTTTTCCGCCTGCGACGTGTCGGGAATTATGCGTTCGGCCTTGAGTTTTTCGCCCTCGTACATCACGCCCCTGAGCAGTATCGGTATTATTTTACGGTCGAGCGCCCTGTTGAGCAGAACGTGATAGCGCTTTATCACGTTGTTGGAGGGGTGCGTTATGGTGTTTGCAAGGTCGCCGTCGTTTGTGAGAATGAGCAGCCCTTTTGAGTTTTTGTCGAGTCTGCCGCAGCAGAAAAGTTTCATTTGCGAGAACGGTTCGGGCAGCAGGTCGAAGACTGTTTGACCGTCGAACGGGTCGGAGTTTGTGCACAAATATCCCTTCGGTTTATTCATTGCAAGGACTACCCTTTCCTCGACAACGCCTTGCGCCTTTACGCCGTCCACTACCACTTTATCCGTTTCGGGGTTTACCGACTGCCCTATTTGTGCGGGCTCTCCGTTGACGAAAACCAAGCCTTCCTCTATCTTGCGTTCGGCTTCGCGCCTGCTGCATATTCCGCATTGCGATATGTATTTCTGGATTCTCATCGGTTCCATTTTTACTCCGTTTATAAAATAACAATTTACCCGACCAACCAACACTATTTTCCCCCTTTTTTCAAGTTTTTTGTCTTGTGGCGCGGGGGATTTCGCGTCCGCGAAATATTTCCCCCGCTTTGACTGTGTGAAGTTGTGTTTTTGTTTTTTGAAATAAGGAATTTCGCGCCCGCGCCCCGCACGGCGGGTTTCGATTGAAGGGGCGAATCGCCCCTTACGGCATTTTGCATTCGCAAAATGTGTCTATTCCCTTTAAAACTTAATGATATTCACTGATAAAGCAGGAGAGATATTTTACGGAAGCAAAATCCCCTGCGCCAAAAGATGGCGTGGTGCTCCAGCACCCGCCACAAGAAGGAAGCGCACCTGCTCCCACGCCAAAAGAAAAAAAGTGCAACGTGAGGTTGCACTTTTGACGTATTTATAAAATATGTGTGCTTTTGCTATTAGAAAGTAGCCAGACGCATATCGCCCTGATTGACAAAGGCCTCGTGCATTGCGAACGCCCTGGAGAGCGTCTGCGGGGTGTGTCCGCAGGGAACCGCCTTGAGGAAGTCGCGCAGGAGTGGTTTGTAGTCGTCATGGGCGCAGTTTTCAATCATAATCTGGGCGCGCTCCATGGGAGACTTGCCTCTGAGGTCGGCAACGCCCTTTTCGGTTACGATGATGTTTACGCTGTGTTCCGTATGGTCGCAGTGCGAGACTGCTGGAACAATGGCGCTTATGAGTCCGCCCTTTGCAACCGAGGGGCACGTGTAGATGGACAGATACGCCGCTCTTGTGAAGTCGCCCGAGCCGCCTATGCCGTTCATTATGTTTTTGCCCATAATGTGCGAGCTGTTGACGTTGCCGAGCAGGTCTACTTCAATGGCTGTGTTCATTGAAATTATGCCGATTCTGCGCGCGACTTCGGGGCTGTTTGAAATTTCCTGCGGACGGAGCACGAGTTTGTCCTTGAAGAATTTCATATTCTGGTAGACTTCGTCAATCTTGCCCGCGGTGCAGGTGAGCGAAGTCGCCGAAGCGCACTTGATGTGACCGTGTTCGATGAGGTCGATGACCGAATCCTGCAATACTTCGGAGTACATGCAGAATTGCGGAATGTCGGGATTTTCGCCGAGCGCGCCCAAAACCGCGTTTGCAATATTGCCCACGCCGCTTTGAATGGGCAGGAAGCTTGCGGGAATTCTGCCGGCCTTCATTTCGGCTGCGAGGAAGTCGGCAACGTTCTGCCCGATTTTCTGCGTGATTGGATCGCTGGGTTTGAAGGGGCTAACTTGGTCGGGCATATCGGTTCTGACAATGCCGACGATTTTCTTGGGGTCTACCTTGACTACGGGCGAGCCGATTCTGTCGCCCGCGGCGTAAATGGGAATTTCGCGGCGCATGGGCGGGTTTGCCGTTTCGTAGATGTCGTGGATTCCGTAGAGTTCCTTTGTCTGGTGCGCGTTGAGCTCTATTAGGATTTTATCGGCGAGTTTCAATCCCGTGGGGGAAATACCCACCGAGGTTGACAGCAGAATCTCGCCGTTGTCGCTCACGTCTGCGGCTTCGACAATTGCCCAGTCGAACTTGCCCATAAAGCCGTAGTTCATATACTGCGGCGTCATTGAGAGGTGCAGGTCAGTGTAGCGGATTTCGTTGGAATTTGCGCCCTTGCGAATGTCGGGGTTGGTCTGGTAGGGGGCGCGGTAGCTGATGGCGTGTGCGCGCGCCAATACGCCTTCGCAGAGATCGCCCGAGGACGCGCCCGTGATTACCTTGATCCTGAATTCGCGCCCCTGGGCGTGTTCCTGTTCGGCTTTCGCGGCTATTGCCGACGGAATTACCTTTGTCGCGCCCGCAGGGGTGAATCCGCTGAAGGCAATCTGTTGACCGTTTTGAATGAAGCTTGCGGCTTCATCGGCTGTGATATAGTTATAACTCATTGTTTTTGATTGTGGTAAAAAATTACGGCGCGTCGGGGTACGACGCGGCCGATAAGTTATGTGTGTTGTTGTTTTAGTGTCCGAGTGTTGCTATGAAGAAACCCGCCACGAGAGCCGTGCCTATGACGCCCGCAACATTCGGACCCATTGCGTGCATAAGCAGGAAGTTCGACGGGTCGGCTTTCGCGCCTTCGACTTGCGAAACTCGCGCCGCCATCGGCACCGCCGAGACGCCCGCCGACCCAATCAGCGGATTTATCTTTTCCCTGAGGAAGAGATTCATAAATTTTGCCATCAGCACGCCAGCGGCGGTCGAGAAGCCGAACGCCACCACACCCAGCATTAGAATGAAGAGCGTTTCCGAGCGAATGAATCTGTCGCCCGTCATCGTTATGCCGACCGACGTTCCGAGGAAAATTGTTATTACGTTGATTACCTCGTTCTGCGCCGCCTTTGTCAGGCGTTCGCAAACGCCGCATTCCTTGAGGAAGTTGCCAAGCATAAGCATGCAGATTAGCGCCGATACGTCGGGGACAAGCAGAATGCAGGCGATGGTCACCAGAAGCGCGAAAATCAGCTTTTCAAGACGCGATACCTTGCGCAGGCTCTTCATCTTGATTTTGCGTTCGCTTTCGGTTGTCAGCATTCGCATAATCGGCGGCTGGATAATCGGCACAAGCGCCATGTAGCTGTACGCCGCCACGGCAATGGGGGCAAGCAGGTGCGGGGCGAGCTTGTTCGATATGAAGATGGAAGTAGGACCGTCCGCGCCGCCTATGATGCCTATCGAAGCCGCTTCGGGAGAGGTGAAGCCAAGCGCCAAAGCGCCGATGAACGTTGCGAACACGCCGAACTGCGCCGCGCCGCCCAAGATCAGCGTTTTTGGGTTGGCAATCAGCGGTCCGAAGTCTGTCAGAGCGCCGACGCCCAAGAAAATGAGCGGCGGGAAAAGCTCGAGGAGCACGCCCATTTGCAGATAGTAGTAGAGACCGCCCGTGCGCGTGCTGTAGACATCGACGATTTTCTCGCCGTATTGCACCTTCGAGCCCGCTTTGACATCGACCTGCGTTATAGTGCCCGAGGCTTCCGCCCAGACGAACGACGTTCCCGCTCCCACGACCATGTCTTTGCCCCTGAACTTGACCAGAAACTGTCTGTTGCCGAGTTTCTGCTCCATGTCCTTTTTGGGGACGAACACCGTCGGCGCGACTATCGCGATGAGGTCGGGAATTCCCCTTGCCTTTTTGAATACGTCTTCGCGGGCTTCCTTTGTAGTTGTGTCGGCAACGAGGTCGAAGAACGACTGAATGTCGGATTGCGCCGTTTCGGGCGAATTTACAACATCGGCAATTTTAGTGGGAATCTGCTTCACCATTCGCGGGACGAACGCGGCGTCGCCCTCGTTGGCAAATACCTGCAAAACCGTTCCCTCCACGGGGGAATTGAGGTGTCCGGCGGGTTTGTTCAGCACGCCCTCCGTAGGCAGATTTGCAAGCAGTGCGCCGAATGCAATGGGCACAAGCAGAAGCGGCTCGTATTGGCGGAAGACCGCCAGATACATCAGCACCGCCACAACCAGCCACATGACAATCATTCGCCAATCGACATAGCAAAAACCCGTCTCGAAGAATAATTCTCTTAAACTGTTTAACATTGTCAGCGTTTTGTTTGTGCGCCGTTTAACGCGCTCGGTTTACGACAATGCAACCAGCGGTTGGCCTTCCTGTACGCTCTGTCCCGCGGCTACGTATACCTTTGCCACTGTGCCGTCTTTTACGGCGTTGACGGGAGTGTTCATCTTCATTGCCTCGAGCATAACCAAGAGGTCGCCCGCCTTGACTTGCTGCCCTTCCTTTACGGCAACGTTTACGATTGTCGCCGCCAGCGGGCACGCTACGTCGCCTGCTTCGGCTTTGGGGGCGGGGGCTGCGGGTTTTGCCGCGGGAGCGGGGGGCAACCGCTACGGGTGCGGGTGCTGCCGCCTGTACGGGGGCTGCGGGAGC
>DAVZIV010000117.1:0-5060 GCA_052273125.1 Candidatus Merdousia sp.
CCGCTTCAGGAGCGGCAGATGGCGTGCACGGGCGCTGACAACGTTTCCCCATGGCAATAAGCGGCACATTCGACGACGCGCAGGCGATAGTCAAGGAAATCTTTGCCGATGTCGCGTTCAAATCGGACTGGAATCTCGCGGCGGTAAACTCCATAAACTTGGCGCGCATAATGGCGCAGTGCGTCTATTACATTTACGCTTGGCTGCAGATTCCCGAACAAAAACGCAGTTCAGTGCAGTTCATTGTGCCAACGGGAAATTTCGGCAATGTGTTGGCGGGTTGGTTTGCCTCGAAAACGGGAATGAAGGTTGCCGGCTTCAAGGTTGCCACAAACCAAAACGACATTCTCTACAGGCTTTTCAACACGGGCGTCTACGAGGTTTCGGCGGTTCGCCCGAGCGTTGCGCCGTCGATGGACATTCAGGTTTCGTCGAATTTCGAGCGTTTCCTCTACTTCGTTTCGGGCGGAGACTGCGCAAAAGTCCGCGAAATTATGGGGCAGTTCAAGGCGACGGGGAAGTACGTATTTGAAAATTTCGGCGCGGAGGGATTTTCGGCGTCGAAAATGGACGACGCGCAAATAGCGCGCACCATTGCCGACATTTACGCGCGCTTCGGCGAAATTATCGACCCGCACACTGCCTGCGGTTTTGCCGACACTTCCCACGAGGGCGTAAAAATTGTGCTTTCCACGGCAAGCCCCGCAAAATTCCCCGACTTGATAGAAAAGACAATAGGAGTGCTCCCGACGGCGCGGTCTTTGCAGGCTCTTCTGTCCAAGAAAATAGTGAACAAAAAAATGGCGGCGGATACTTCGCTTGTCCGCGCCTACATAGAGTCAAACGGAATAAGGCAAAATGGATAAGGTTTTCATATACGACACCACCCTGCGCGACGGCACACAGTGCGAGGGCGTATCGCTTTCGGTATCGGCGAAACTGCGCCTGACCGAAAAGATGGACAATTTCGGCATAGACTTCATCGAAGGCGGCTGGCCGGGGTCGAACCCGCGAGATATGGGCTATTTTGAGGAGGCGGCAAAGCTCAGGCTCCGCCATGCAAAAATTACGGCTTTCGGCTCGACGCGCCGCGCAGGAATAAAGGCCGAAGACGACAATCAGGTGAGGCTGCTTGTGCAGTCGGGCGCCGAGTACATAACGATTTTCGGCAAGACTTGGCTCTTGCATGTTGTGGACGTAATCAAAACCACGCCCGAGGAAAATTTGGCAATGATTAAAGACACCGTTGCCTACCTTGTTGCAAACGGCAGAAAGGTCATTTACGACGCCGAACATTTCTACGACGGCTACAAAGACAATCCCGAATACGCAATGAAAACCCTTCGCGCGGCGGTCGAGGGCGGCGCGGAATTTGTCTGCCTTTGCGATACAAACGGCGGCTCGATGGTCGACGATTTGGCGAAAATCACCGCACGCGTGGTTGCAGAGGCCGGCGTTCCCGTCGGCGTGCACTGCCACAACGACTGCGAGCTTGCAGTGGCGCTTTCGCTCGAGGGCGTCAAGGCGGGCGCGGCGATGGTTCAGGGCACGCTCAACGGCTTGGGCGAACGCAACGGCAACGCGAATCTCTGTTCTATAATTCCCAATCTCGTTTTGAAGATGGGGCGCAAACTCGACTGCGCCGCGAATCTGAAATCTCTGCGCGACCTCTCGCTTTTCGTCGACGAAATGGCGAATCTGCGCAGCAATACGCGCCTGCCGTATGTGGGTTCGTCTTCGTTCGCGCACAAGGGCGGAGTGCATGCAGACGCGGCAAACAAGGTAAAGCGCAGCTACGAGCACATAGATCCGTCGCTTGTGGGCAACCGCACGCGCGTGCTCGTTTCCGATATGTCGGGCAGGGCGTCGGTAATGATGAAGGCGCGCGACATGGGCGTGAATGTCGATTCCAAATCGCCCGAACTCAAGGCGTTTTTGGACGAGCTCAAAGAGCTTGAATTCCGCGGCTACGAGTACGAGGCCGCCGACGCGTCGTTTGCGCTGCTGCTGCGCAGGTATCTCGACAAAAAGGACGAGGAGCACTTCAAAGTTTGCGGCTACCGCGTGATTGTCGAGCGCGACGAGCTTGCGGGAATCACCCGTTCCGAGGCGACCATAAAGCTAAAAATCGGCGACGTTCTCGAGCACACCGTTGCCGAGTCCGGCGGGCCCGTTTCCGCGCTCGACTTGGCGCTGCGCAAGGCGCTTGCGGAAAAGTATCCGCAGATAAAGGATATGTCGCTTTCGGACTTCAAAGTGCGCATAATAGACAGCCAGTCGGGCACCGACGCCATCACGCGCGTTCAGGTCGAATCGAAGGATTCGGGCGGAATGTGGGGCACGGTCGGCGCCAGCGACAACATCATTGTGGCCTCTTGGGAGGCTCTCAAAGACTCGTTTGAATTCAAACTCTCCAGAGACAAATAGCCGCCATGCAAGAGGAAAAACTCATAGACGTTTCTTCGGCAATCAAAAACCGTTTCCTAAGGGCTCTGTATTCGTTGGTGAAATATCCCATTGAATGGTTTTTGATGTTCGACAAAATCAATATGTATTACAACGTATTGGCGCGCCTACCCGAGACGGGCAACTTCTTCGAGCGGGCGCTGAAAGTCTTGGGTATCCCATGCGAGATAGACGAGGCCGAGACCGCGAAGATTCCGCGCACGGGCGCGCTGATTGTGGTCGGCAACCACCCCCTCGGCGGCGTGGACGGAATGATTTTGGGCGCGGTTTTAAACAGGGTTCGCCCCGACGCCAAGCTGATGGCGAATTCGCTCTTGTCGCGGATGAAGGGCATTGCTCCGTTTTTGATAGAGGTGAACCCGTTCGGGGGCAAAGACGCAACGCACACGAACATCGCCGCTATGAAGGAGACTATTTCGCACCTAAAGCACGGCGGCTGCGTTGCCACGTTCCCGTCGGGCACGGTATCGTACCTGCATTTGCGCGATATGTGCATAAGCGACCCCGAATGGAACAAGAATATTGCCTCCATTGCCCGCAAGACGGGCGCGAGCATTTTGCCCGTGTATTTCGAGGGGCGCAATTCGCTTCTCTTCTACCTCGCCGGTCTTGTCCACCCGCTTTTGCGCACGGTTATGCTGCCGCGCGAAATGCTTAAAATGGCGCGCAGAAAGCCGGCGCGCATGATTGTAGGCTCGGTTATTTCGCCGCGCCGCGTGAACGAGTTTGAAACCGACAAAGAGCTTACGGCGTGGCTGCGCATAAGCTCCTACGTTCTCGGAGGGCGCAACAACAGGGGCGAGGTGCAGTCGAAGACGCAGCTTGAGGTAATAAAAAGCGGTCTCGAGCGCATATTCTTCCCCCAGCGCGAAATGCAGTCGCTAATACGCCCGATTTCAAAGGAGATTATGCAGTCCGAAATAGACGCGCTTCCGCCGACATGCGTAATGCTCGACGGCGAGCAGATTGCCGTCTACTGCGCCGAGGCGTGGCAGATAAAGTGGACGCTTCTTGAAATCGGCAGGCTGCGCGAGGCGACCTTCCGCGAAGTCGGCGAGGGCACGGGCAAGAGCGTGGATACCGACGAATTCGACCAGTACTATATGCATATGTTTATGTGGGACAAGCGCCAAAAATGTATAATAGGAGCGTATCGCATAGGCAGGACGGACAAAATTATGCAGGCGCTCGGCGTTCAGGGCTTGTACGTTTCAACGCTCTTCCAGATTCGCGACGAATTTGTAGACAAAATTTCGCCCGCGCTTGAAATGGGGCGTTCGTTCATCGTTTCCGAGTACCAGAAAAAGCGTTCCACCCTTGCGCTGCTTTGGCGCGGCATAGGCGAGTTTCTCTACCGCAATCCCCAGTACAGAACGCTTTACGGTCCGGTGAGCATTAGCACCAACTACAACGCGGTATCAAAGGATTTGATTGTCCAGTTCCTGTCGGAGCGCAACAGCAGCGAGGAGCTTGCAAAGTACGTCAAGGCGAAGACTCCCCCGAAAGTTCGCCTGAAATCCGTTGACAAGCGCACTCTGCGAAACGCCTCTTGCGATATCGAGCACATTTCCGCGCTCATTTCCGAAATTGAAATAGACAACAAGGGGATTCCCGTTTTGCTAAAGCACTATCTAAAACTCAACGGCAAGCTCTTGGCTTTCAATGTAGATCCGGATTTTTCAAGCTGCATTGACGGCTTGATTGTGGTGGACATTCTCAAGGCCGATCCGCGTCTGGTGAAGTCGTACATGGGCGAGTCTCAAATGGCGTCATACAGAAAGTATCACGGGCTTGATTGCGCGGGGGATTCTTCCGCTTCGTCGGCTGAGGCTGGGACTGCGGCGTGCAGGCAGTGATTTGCGGGAAGGGAAGGGCGCGATGAATTTCGACTGGCTCGTTTTTTCGCTCGAAATCGTCGGGCTTATTGCCTTTTCGTTTTCGGGTGTGCTTGCGGGTACGAAGAAAGACCTCGATTTAATAGGCTGTCTGGTTTTGGGGGTTGCCACGGGAATCGGCGGCGGGACTTTGCGCGACGTTCTTTTGGACGTGCCCGTCTTTTGGCTTCACGACGAATTTTTCTATTCGCTCAATGTTTGCATAATTGCCTCTGTCTTTATGTATTTTGTCTCGGCGTTGCCCAAAAACAGGGAGAGGGCTATTGACTATTTTGACGCGGTCGGGCTAGCCATTTTTGCCGTTCAGGGATTCCAGCGCGCTTTCGACGTTTCGCAGAATGCCGAAATTGCCGTTGTAATGGGTGTGATTACGGGGTGCGGCGGCGGTTTGATTCGCGACGTTTGCCTGAACAGGCGGCCGTACATTTTTCGCGGGCAGATGTATGCCTCGGCGGCGATATTCGGGCTTTTGATTCTCGTTTTCGGCTCTTCGGCTTTACTTTCTTTCCTGCTGATACTTTTCCTTCGCTTGCTCACAATAAAATTCAACATCCGCCTCAAATAATTTTTTCTTTTGGCGCGGGGGATTTTTGCGAAGCAAAAATATTTCCCCCGCTTTGAACGTGAATATCATTGATATTCCTCAAAGAGGGGATAGGCGTATTTTGCGAATGCAAAATGCCGCAAGGGGCGAAAAAC
>DAVZIV010000118.1:0-5052 GCA_052273125.1 Candidatus Merdousia sp.
AAGCGCTACGCGCCCGACGCCCCAAACGACCTCATCGGTACGGCGTACTTTGCGGCACTGCGACAATCGTGGCAAAAACCGCCGAGGTTTTGGGCAGAAAGTCCGACGCGGCGAAATTTGCAAAACTTGCCGACGACGTTCGCGCGGCGTACCTCAAGCGCTTTGTCCATTCCGACGGCACTGTTGTTTCGGACTGCCAGACGGCGTATTTGATGACTCTTTCAAACGACATCATCAAAGACGAAAATCTGCGCAAAAAATGCTTCGGGAAATTCGTCGCCAGAATTGCCGCCGACAATTACAAGCTCAACACAGGTTTCTTGGGTACGCCGCTTCTCAACCCGACTCTTTCGCGTTTCGGGCGCAACGATTTGGCGTTCAGGCTGTTGATGAACAAGACTTCGCCCTCGTGGCTCTACGCCGTGGCAAACGGCGCAACCACAATCTGGGAAACCTGGGACGGCGAGCGCGATATGTCGTTCAACCACTACGCATACGGGGCAATAGGGCAGTGGCTCTACAAGGAAATAGGCGGGCTTTGGTACGACGAATCCGCCGCGGGTTTCAAGAACATAGTCTATGCGCCCAAGCTTGACGGCGTGTCGCTCGACTACGCAAAGACCTCCCACGAAACGCCCAACGGCAGAGCCGAGAGCTCTTGGCGCAAAACGTCCGACGGACTCGAGTGGAAAATTGTAGTTCCGCCGAATTCCACCGCCACAGTGATTCTGCCGTGTGCCGACATTTCAAAGGCGACTTTCGACGGCGAAAAAGTCTCGGTTGCAAAGCTTGAAAAAGTGCAAAGCGGAACGCATACCGTGAAAATATCGAACAAATAACGCATATTGCCGGCAATCCCGCGCGGGTTGTCGGCGTTTTTTTTATGGCTAAAATCTACTACATACACGGACTTTCGGGAAGCGCGCAGTCGGCGACGTGCGTCGGACTGCGCGAAAATTTCGACGGCGTGGAGTGCCTTGCCTACCCGTCGGAAACGGCGGCGTTCGGCGAAAATCTGCGCACGATAACCGGCGCATTTTACGGTTTCGAGGGAATTTTCAAAAGCCCCGAAATTTTGGTTGTCGGGACTTCGCTGGGCGGTTTTTTCGCATCGAAGCTCGCCGATGAAATTGCGCGGCGCGGCGGCGTCGGACGCGTGAAATTCCTGCTGATAAACCCCGCCGTCTCACCCTATGACGCCGCAAAGGCGCAAAATTACCCGCGCTATTTGGTGGATTCCTACAAGGGCATAAAAATATCCGACAACAAAAAGTTCGACAGGAAAGTTGTGCTTTGCATGGACGACGAACTCCTCGACCCGTCGCCCGCGCTGGAGATTTTCGGCAAAGACGCCATAACTTTCCCGACGGGCGGGCACAGTTGCTGGAACGCCCGCAAGGCGGATATTCTTGCCGTAATCCGCTCTATGATTGGCTGATTTTTGTCTTCCGTCCGAATTTCCCGTTAAGAAAAGCGCGCCGCCGCCGACATTCATAATATGAATGTCTCTTTTAAAAATACTCCGGTAAAACTCGTCGGCGCGTTCCCGAAAATCGGCGACATAGCCGCGGATTTCAGAATGGCGAAGTCCGACTTTGGCGATTTGACCCTGAAATCCCTGCGCGGCGGCAGAGTGGTTATGAATGTGTTCCCGAGTTTGGATACGCCCGTTTGCGCGATGTCGGTGCGGCGCTTCAACAAAATAGCCGCCGACACGGGCGCGAAAGTCCTCTGCATTTCAAAGGATTCGCCGTTTGCCCTTTCGCGCTTTTGCGTTGCCGAAAACATAAACAACGTCGTTGCGCTTTCGGACTGCCGCCACGGCTCGCGCTTCGGCGAATCGTACGGCGTGCAGATAGTCGGCGGCGCGCTCGACGGTCTGCTTGCCCGCGCCGTCTTCGTCGTGGAGGGCGACGGTACAATTTCGTATGCGGCGCCCAGCCCCGAGATTTCCCAAGAGCCCGACTACGCGGGCATCTGGCGTTCCTTTGGTCGGTGAAATAGCGTGCTATTTCACGAGGGCTTTTACTTCCTCCACAGGCGTGCTTGTTGCGGCTTTTGCATCTGCGAGAACCGAGAGCGCCCACGCGTTTTCGGGCGTGCTGCGCGCGTAGGCGTGCGAGAGACCGCTTACGGCAAGCACTCCGTCGCCGACGTTTGTAATCATTACGCTGGCGCAATTTTTGAGCATAAGCATACTCGAAATTGCCGTAATGGGCGTTTCGGGCTTTGTTTTAAATTCGTCCACGTAGAAGCGCCTGCTCTCCCTGAAGAGTTTTGCCATTGATTCTATGCAGTAGTTTTCTGGCGCAAGTGTGGCAAAGGGCGAATTTTTTTCGACAAACGTTCCGCAGTGGTTCGTGCGTTCCGACCCGCCGACGCGCCACCAAGCCGACTTGTACTGCATTCTCTGCGCAGTGGCAAGTTTCTCTGGGCGAATGAGCACCACCGTCGCCCCGCGCTGCATTGCCGCCACGGCGTCGGCGGTGAGTTCGCGGGCGAAAAGCACACCGCCGCTATTCACGCCGTCCGCCGATTTCACCGTTGTCGCGTTCCAAAATTCGGGGAGTTCGCCCGCCGCTTCGGCTTTTGTGTAGACTTTTTTTGCGGGCTTTATGTTTTTGGGGAAGACCGTAAAGCGCCATTCGTTGCGCAGGGGCTTGCCGTCGAAATCCGCCGACACTTCAAGCGTATATATGCGCGGCGACGCGCCGTCGGACTTTGCGAATTTTTCAAGTCCGCAAAATTCCGCCACGCTGCCGACTTCGCCGCAGGCTACCGCATTGCCCTTTTGCGGTGCGAATTCGGCAAGAGTTTTTCCGCCGCTTTTAAGCGACGCCTTTACGGGAGAGTTGAAAACCTTCTGGGCGAAGTTTGAAACAAGAATTTTAGCCGACATTTTTTCGCCGTCGGTATTGGAGAATTCCAGACCGTTTTGCAACAGAACGGTGGGCGCGTTGATGTTGCGGATTGTCTGCGCGTCGATTCCGCGCTTGAGGTTGAAGGCGTAGTCGAAGAGCCCGTCGGAGGAAGTCCAGTAGTCCTGAATCAGCCACCAGTGGTAGCCCGAAATATGCGGATTTTTTCTCAGCGATTCTATGTTGTGCTTGTGTGCGCGCATCGCCAGCTTTTCCGAAGCCGTCGCCCATTCGTTTGCCTTTTGTGTCATATTTGCCGCCTCGAGCTTCTTTGCGGAGTCGGTCAGCCAGAACGGCTTGAAAACCGAGCCCTTGAAGAAGTCGATGATTTCGGGGCGCGTGAACGTGCAGAAATTCGCCGTTTCGTGCGATATTATCGGCAACTTGGGTTTGCCTACTTTTTCGGGGTTGACGTACTTGTTTCCGAAGTCGGCGAAATCCGCCCATTCGTCGTAGAGGGCGGAGACAAAGTCCATAGTGGGGCGGATATTGTCCGGAAGCTCCTTCGCCCAGTCGCCGTCGCTGTCCATAAAGAGCCTGTCGGGGTCGTGTTCGCGCACGACATTTTCAAAATCCCTGAGCAGGTGGTGTTTGGGGTCGAATTTGTCGTTGCCCATAATCAACTCGTTGCCGCTCACCCACGCAAATATGCAGGTGTAGTTGCGGTAGTCCTTTACGGCTCTGGCGAATCTCTCTTTGTAGAAGTTGTAGGCATTGTAGCTGAGCGAGCCGTGCGGGGCGTTTTTGAGCCAATAGCGGCTGTGGGGCATTTGCCACGGGTAGCCTATTGTAAATTCGGCGTTTGGCATAATGCCGACTTCGTCGCAGGCCTCGTAGTATTCGGGCGGCATAATGGTGCTGTGCAATCTGACGTGGTTGAAGCCGAGAGCCTTGATTTTCTTGAGCCGCTCGACGTACATTTTCTTGTCGGCTGGCATTGAAAATTCCCTTACGTAGATGTGGTCGTCGCCGTAGCCGAGGAGGAAGAACGGTTTGCCGTTTAGCAGAAATTGGTAGGGCTTGCGCGTGTGCTCGATTGCCCCCGTAGTGATTTCGCGTATTCCCGAGCGCCACTTTATGCTGTGGAGCCGACTGCCGTCGTTGCCTATGAGCGACATTTTCAGCGTATACAAATACGGGCTTTCGGGCGACCACAATTTTGCGTCGGCAACTTCAGCCTCAACGCGTAGCATCCCCGTCTGAGGCATTGTTTCGCCGATGTATTCGATATTCGAGCCGACAAGTTTGCCGTCGGCGTCGAAAACTTCAAGTTTTACGCTTCGCGGGCGCTGCGGGTCTTTGGTATGTCGGGTCGTTGAACCAAAACATGACAATCGTTGCGCTGGATATTTTGTCTCCCACAGAAGTTTTGCCTCAGTGATGAAGCGCGCCGGCGATATGCGCGAGCGCACGTAGAAATCAACCATGCGGAATTTCGGCAGAATTTCTATGTAGACGTGTCCGTAGAGACCTCCCCAGACAATGTTCATATAGTCGTTGAGCTGCGCCGCGCCCAGCATTGCGTCGAAATCCATTCTCTGGCGCGAATCCACCTCTATCTTTATTTTGTTCACCGCGTTGGTCTTTATTTCGCCCGATTTCAGGTAATTGTCCAGCCTGATTCTGTGCGAGCCCGTAAGCCCGAGGGATTCTCCTATGTATTTGTCGTTTATCCAGATTGTTGCGTAGCGCGACACGCCCTCCAATACGAGGTTCAAGGTTGCTTCTTTTTCCGTTTCCGGCAGGAAAAATTCTCTCTCGTAGCGCCCGACGCCCACAAAGTTGAAGTTTGTCTTGTCGGTCGGTTTGCCGTATCCCTGCGCCTCCCATGCCGAAGGTACTTTGATTTTTCACGATTGCGATACTGAACCGTCGCCTGCGAGCGTGGCAAAATTCCACTCCCCGTCGAGCATTACCTTTTGCGTTTCCGTGGCGAATGCGGAAATCCCCGCCGACATCAAAGCGCAAAGCAATATTTTTTAACTACATATATAGCTTCCATACCAAGGCATTATGCAAACTTTCCCAATTTTTTCAATATTTTTATCTTCCGGCACCTGCTCGGCGGGTTTCGATTCTTGTGGCGCGGCGATTTTTTGCTACCGCAAAAAATTCCCGCCGCCTTAACAGCGAA
>DAVZIV010000119.1:0-5037 GCA_052273125.1 Candidatus Merdousia sp.
GCGCTCTTTGAAAGTTTTGCAACTTCTTCGGCAACCACGGGGCGCAAAATGTCGCTGCCGCCAAGTCGCAGTGTCTGAGCCGTTAGAATTGACGCCGCCGAAAGCGCCATCGCTGCCAATATTGACGATTTTTTCATATAATTCATCTCTTTTAGTGTTTAAAATATCAAAAAAAAACTACCTATAAAACATTATGCCATACCCAGTATCATTCTCGCCTCCTCGGTCATCATATCCTGATTCCACGGCGGGTCCCACACTATGTTTACGGAAGCCTCGCGCACGCCCGCGACAGCCTCCAGCCTCACGCGCAAGTCGTCGGCTATTGCAGGCCCCATGGAACACCCAGGGGCGGTGAGCGTCATATCGACGTCTACCTTGCCCGCCTCGTCCACTTCGAGCCTGTAGACAAGCCCCAAGTCCACTATGTTTACGGGAATTTCGGGATCGTAGACGGTTTTTGCCGCCGCCCAAAGTTCGTCGAGGTTGACTTTGGCCGTCTCGAACACGTATTCGCGCCTCGGCGAGGGCGCAGCCGCTTGGGACACCGAAAGTGCCGAAGCCGTCGCGCACGGCGACTGATGTTGGTTCGGGCGGTTTTCTATGCCGAGAACGTCGGCGTCCCAAGCGTCTATGCGCGCCATTCCGAAAGATCCGACAACCGTGTAGTTGCCGCCGAGGCGGTGCGTTATGCGCACGCGGTTGCCGCTTGCAAGCAGGACATCAAGCCCCGACGGAATCAGCATTGCGTGAACGTCTCTTGAAAGTGTTATTTCTTCCGAATCCATATGCTAAACAAGAGCCATATTGTCTCTGTGGACTACCACGTATTTGTGGGCACACTTGCCCTTGTGCGAGCGCATTTTTGCAAGCTCGGCGGAATCGACCTCAGCCAAGCCGCGCGCGACCGGCGCGCCCGTAGAGGAGTCCACAATTTCGACCATTTCGCCCTTTGAAAAATCGCCCGAGACGGCGAGAACGCCCGCGGGCAGAAGCGAACCGCCCGTGTCGCGCAGGGCCTTTGCCGCGCCGCCGTCAACCGTGATTTTCTGGATAGTCTTGCCGAAATACGCAAGCCAGCGTTTGCGAGCCCCCGACGGGTTGCTTTTCGCCAGAAATTCGCTACCGGGGTTTTTGCCGTCGAGAATGTCAATCAAGACGTTCGGGGCGTCGCCGCGGGCAATGAAGACGTTGCAGCCGTTGCGCGTGGCAATTTCGGCCGCCTTGATTTTTGTGACCATTCCGCCGACCGCCGTGGCGCTTGAAGTGCCGCCCGCCATTGCCTTGATTTCGGGAGTGATGCTTTTGATAATCTTGACGGTTTCGCCCGTGCCGTGCATATCGAGCAGACCCGAGGCGGTGGAGAGAATTACCAAATCGTCGGCCTTGGCGAGCGTCGAGACGAGGGCGCTCAAGACATCGTTGTCGCCGAACTTCATATTCATTTCGGCGGCGCTTATGCAGTCGTTCTCGTTGAGAATCGGGACTACGCCGTTTTTGAGAGCCTCGTCTATGAGCTCGCGGACGGAATTGTAGCGCGTGAGCGAATCCACGTCGTCGCGCATCAGCAGAATCTGGGCAACGGTTATTGAAAACGGGGCGAAAAGTTCCGCCCAAGTCTGAATGAGCGTTCCCTGCCCGACCGCCGCGCAAAGCTGCGCTTTGCGGATATTCTTTGGGCGGGATTTAAACCCGAGCTTGCCCATGCCCAAGCCGACAGCACCCGAGCTTACCAGAATCACGTCAACACCGCGCGATTTCGCCTGCGCCACCTGACGGCAGAGCGATTTCATCTTGTCGGTTTCAAGGCAGCCGACGCCGCTGGTAAGCACGCCCGTGCCTATCTTTACAACAATGCGCCTTTTGGGAGTTTTGGGCATACATTAAGGGTTATATTTGTTTTAAGTCAGCCTCTTTGTTTTCGAGCATCGAATTTACTTCGGCAATGGACTTGTCCGTAATTGTCTGAACTTCCTTCTCGAATTTCTTGAGGTCGTCTTCGGTGGCGGTGCCCGCCTTCTGCTGTTTTTTTGCAGCATCAATGCTTTCGCGGCGGATATTGCGGATTCTCACCCTGCCCTGCTCCGCCATTTCGCGGCAGATTTTGGCAAGCTCCTGACGGCGTTCGCCCGAGAGCGCGGGAATCGGGCAGCGCACGCATTCGCCCATAACCGCGGGCGTAAAGCCGATGTTTGCGGCAAGAATTGCCTTTTCAACGTCCTTGAGAATACTCTTGTCCCACGGCTGAACCCTGATTGTGGAGCTGTCGGGCGTGGTGATTGCGGCGATGTCGCGCAGGCGGCTCGTAGTGCCGTAGGCTTCGACCATCACATTTTCGACCATTCCGGGGTTTGCCTTGCCCGTATTGACGGTTTCAAATTCCTTGCCGACATATTCGACAGCCTTTTTCATTGCCGAAGTCGTGTTTTTGAGTTCTGCATTGATATCCATATTTTAACCTTTCCTATTAAATTTACCTGTGAAATTTCAAAAAATACTAAGAGACGATAGTGCCGATTTTTTCGCCCTCGACCGCCTTGCGGATGTTGCCCTCGCCGCCCATGTCAAAGACAATGATGGGTATTTTGTTGTCCATGCACATTGAAAACGCGGTGGAATCCATAACGGCGAGGCGCTTTTCTATTGCGCCCATATAGCTGAGCGAATCGAACTTTACGGCGTCGGGGAATTTTTTTGGGTCTTTGTCGTAAATGCCGTCGACCTTGGTTGCCTTGAGAATGCAGTCGGCGTTGATTTCGCTCGCGCGCAGCGCCGCGGTTGTGTCGGTGGAAAAATAGGGGTTGCCCGTGCCCGCCACGAAAATCACGACGCGCCCCTTTTCGAGGTGGCGCACGGCGCGGCGGACTATGAACGGCTCGGCGACTTTTTCCATCGGGATAGCCGTCTGCACGCGCACGGGAACGCCCTCCTTTTCAAGCGCGTTCATCAGGGCGAGACCGTTGATGACGGTCGCAAGCATACCCATGTAGTCGCCCGTGGTTCTGTCTACGCCGGACTTCGAGCCGGACAGCCCCCTGAATATATTGCCGCCGCCGACAACCAAACATATCTGAACCCCGAGGGAGTGGATTTGCTTGAGCTCCACCGCGAGGGATTTGAGAATGGAGCTGTCGAGACAGTCTCCGTTTTTTACGTCTTTGAGGGCTTCGCCGCTCAATTTTAAGACAATCCGCTTGTATTTTAAACTCATCGTTTTAATACAACGCCATTGCCGCGTTTTTTTCAACTCTTTTTTGGCTTCCCGAGCCTATTTTTGGGGCGATTTTTCGGGCATTACCGAGAGTGTCGAAACGGGTTTTGTGAAAATTTCGCGCGCCATTGCCGAAACGTCCTCAAGAGAGACCGCCTTGTAGGACGCCTCGCGGTTTTCCGCCATCTCTATGCAAACTGGGTACGCCTGCGACTTAGCCATCACGCTGAAGAGCCAATACTTGTTGTTGCGCTCCGCCGTTTTTAGCGATTTTATTATGGGCGTCTTTGCGCGCTGGAATTCGTCTTGGGAGATGTCGGCGGCAAGTTTTTTGCCGCAGTCAATAAGCGTCTTTGTGAGCTGTTTGTTGCTGGAGGGCTCCACGAAACTCGCGGCGGCGGTTATGCCGAGATAGTCGAACCACATAGCCGTGGAATAGAAGGCAAACGGACTGTAGACGTTGCCCTCGCCCTCGCGCACGTCCTTGCGCAAAACGTCGTCGAGCACGGCGCTCAAGATTGTGGCAACGCGCATTTTGTGCATGTCGGTTCCGAAAGACGAATCCCAAAAGACGCAGGAAAGCGAGCGCGGTTCGTCGGTAGCAACATACGTCTGGGCGACGTTTTCGCCGTAGGGTACAAACGAAACGCCCCTGTCGTTCTTTTTAAAGACCGACTTGCGCGGGGGCATCGCGCCGAACGTGTCGGAAACCGCCTTTACAAGCGCCTCTTCGTCGAAGTCGCCGACTATCGAGATTTCGAGGTACGAATTCGCCAGAATGGGCTTTAGCCACGCCGCAAAATCCGCCATAGAGTAGCGCTTGAAGTTTTCAAACGTTCCGGGAAGTTTTGCCACATTGCCCGTCATAAAATAGTTTAGCAGGTATTTCAGGCGCAGAGACGGCTCCGTTTGGTAGACGCCGTAGAACGCCTCGGCGCTGTTGCGCAGGTTTGAAACGGCGTCCTCCCTGAATGCCGCATCGGAAACAACGGTTGCGGCATAGCGCACCATATCAACGGCGCATTTTTTGTTGCTCGAACCGTTTATGGAGAGGCTGCCGTTTGAAATTTTCGCCGAAAGCGACATTTTCATAAGGTTTACCGCCGCGTTTATCTGGCTTGCCGTCTGGAATTTGGTTCCGCCGAAGAAAATTGCTGGGGCAGCCGCGCAGTATTCGGGGCGGTCGGCGGGAATGTCGAAAATTCCGCCGCCTATGCAAATGTTTAGCAAAACTTCGTCTTTTGAATAGTCGGTCTTTTTGAAGTTGAACGCAACGCCGTTGGCGAATTTTATCTGCGTGAGATTGAGCTTGTTGTTTTCCCTGCGCTCGAGCACGCCCGAGCACTGCGGGAACTGCGAGTAGACGAGGTTTGAAACGGCGAATTTGTCGGCGGCGTACGCCGTGGCGCGCGCCTTTTGGTAGAGAGGCTCGAGAGCCGCCGCGCTTTTGACCCTGCCAACCCCCGACTTGTCGGAGACAAACAGGCTCACCCTGCTTTGGGCGACGGTTTTCCAGAAGAGCCGCGCCAATTCCCTTGCGCCGATTCCATCGTAGGCCGCCTTTGTCAGGCGCATATCCTCTTCGGGGGAGACGAACGTTATGCCGTCGGAAAACGCCGAGGCTATTTCGGAGACAAGCGCCCTGTTTTTGCGCGTCGATTTGCCGTTGATTGCCGTTTGGAGAATGTCGAAAATCTTTTTCTTGGCGTTTTCAACTTCGGTGTCGGAAATGGAGTCTATGCTCAAGACTTGGCGGAAGAGCTCTTCGGTTGCGGCATCGGAAGCCCCGAGGGGCGCGTCGCAGGAAACGGAAAAGACGAGCGCCT
>DAVZIV010000120.1:0-5026 GCA_052273125.1 Candidatus Merdousia sp.
GCCGTGCCGCCGTAGGACATAAAGCCTTCAAAGTCGGAAACTCTGGGAGCGAGCGTCATATTGATGGAACCGTCTTCTTCAACATTGGGCGAAACCGTCATGACAACGCCGACGTCGTATGTTTTGAAGTCCTGCGGAGTACCGGGGGTAATGGTGATGGCCGCGTCGCCCGAACCGCCTGTTGTGGAGGACGACGAAGATGTTGACGAAACCTGAGACTGCATGTCGTTCCAAGATTCGGCGTAGTACATCTGTTGCGAAACCGTGATTCTTGCTTCAGTACCCGAGAGAACTGTTACCTTAGGCGCGCAAAGCAAGTCAGAACCCGTCTTCTGCTCGAGAGCATTGACCAACAATTCTACGGAATAACCGCTGAGAACGCCCAAGAGTGCGCTGGAAGTCGCGGTTGCATTCTGACCGACATTTATTGTGGAATTGAGAGTCGGGTATTCCTGTGGAATTGTAGTTGTCGCAGTGCCGTCCTTGATGGCGAGCCATGTTGACGGGTCGGCGGGGTCTACCTTTTCAATATTGTATGTAGCAGTTGTAACGCCAATTTTGCCGCTATCGGCTGCCTTCGGGAACCCGTCGGAGAGCGTTCTCAAGTTGCGAACCGAGCCGTTTGTCGTAGCAAAAAGAACTTCGCCTGTGGGAACCAAGTCGCCGGTGAGCTGTTGAGCGGCGCGCAGAGTTCTGCCTGCTCTCCAGTTGAACGCCAATTCTTTCAAGTCGCCCTGTTGGACTTCGAGGAACTTGGCTTCGATTTCAACCTGCTTTACTTCCGAGTATTTCAGAAGAATGTTGCGGATTTTGTCGAGGTTTCTTGCGGTGTTTGTCACCCAAAGTTTCGTGCCGTCGAACGCGACTGTTGCGCCCTGACCGAATTCAACGCCTGCTTTCTTGAGGAATTCCTCAATCTTCTTGCCCTGTTCTTCGGGAGAGAGTTCGCCGCCGCCGTCGCCGCCGCCGAATACGTCGCCGCCGCCCGAAGAGGGCTTGAGACCGACCATTCTTGTAACGGTTGCCTGCGTGATGGCGAAATCAACGGTATCCATCGACTGCGAGGACTGTTCGCTGCCCTTGCGGACTTCGATTTTCTCGTTCTTGATGTCGTACTGGTAGCCGTATTTTCTCGCCAAGAGATCGAGGATTTCGCCCAACGCTTCGCCGCGGAGGGAGATGTTTACATTTTCGGGCTGCTGGGCTTCGTCAAAGAGAACAATGTTTACGCCCTTCTTAGCGCCGCCAGCCTTGTCGTTTTCTTCGGAGAGCATCGAAAGGGTTTTCAACGCTTCGGAGAGCTTGATGCCGGGTTCGGGAATGTCGAAGTTGGCAATTACAATTTCCTTGAGCTTGCGTTCCGTTTCGGAATCGCGCTTGTTGACGACGGCGCTTGTGTTCTTGCCGCTGAATACCTGCGGGCGCGCCCAAGCGTTGTCGACTTCGCTCAACATTGTGTCGCGCGTTGCCAAGTAGGAGAGTCTGCCGCTTGTCTTGAGCTTTTCGGCGATGAGTCTCTGGTAGGCTTTTGCCTGCACGTTGGTGGCGTCGAGAGTTTCGATATTGCGGAATGTGATGCGCGCTCCAGCGTAGTCGCCGTAGAGATACTGGAGTCTGCCCTTGCGCAATTCGGCGTCAACGCGCTTCTGGCGTTCTGCGAATGCGGGGCTTGCGTCGCTGAGGCTGTGGTTGTATGGGTTCTGGTCGAATTCTTCGACTTCAGCCACAAATTCAGCGCCCGCCGTTTTGTCGGATTCAAATTTCTGGTATTCGGCAGCCCATTCCTTTGCTTCGGCGGGTTTGCGTTCCGCCATGGCAATTTCGGCGCGTTCCTTTGCCGAGATAGCCTTTGCCTTGTTCCATTCGGCGCGAACTTCGGCTATCTTTGCGGAAAATTCCTTGCCGTCTGCCTTTGCCACCTGATTGAGCTTGGCGTCTGCCTGAGTGAGAAGCTCGTTTGCCTTTGTCCAGTCGCCGTCGTCCATTGCTTCGTAGGATTCGGCAATGAGCTTCGAAGCCGCTTCGGCAACCTTGTCCTGCTTTTCGGCGGCAACTTTTACCATTGCGTCAACCTTTGCATTTTCGGCTGCCTGAGCCTTTTCGGCGGCGGCTTTTTCTGCCTGTTTGGCTTCGGCGACTTTCGCCTCTTCAGCCTGCTTTTTGTCGGCTTCAAACTTGGCCACTTTGCCGCTGTCTGCCAACACGGTCTTCTGCCCCTGCTGGGTGCGCTCGATATCGCTGTTGACATCGGCGAGCATACGCTGGACACCCTTGTCATCGGGGGCAATCTTGATGAGCTCTTCCAGTTTTGCCTTTGCCTGCTGCAAATCGCCCGCTTCTCTGGCCTGAACGGCGGAGACCATCAAGTCGATTTTCTGCTGCATTTTACTGTTGTCTGCCGCCGCAGCGGAGCACGTGAATGCCAGCGAAGCCAGTAGAGCAGCCGCGATGGCATATCGTGTTTTACTGATATATCTTTTCATATTGGGTTGGTTTTTTTGTTTATTGGTTTTAAATACCGATTATTCCTCGACAACGCCCGATGAAGAAACTTTCATCAAACGGGGTTCGCCCTTGTCGTTCTGGGGTATCATTCTGACGAGGGCAAATTCTTTGTTCAAGTCTATTTTTTCGACCACGTACTTCGACTCTCCCTTTTCGATTGAGTCGCCCTGCTTTTTAATAATCCAATCCGAGCCGTCGGAGGCTTTGAGAGTCATGCGGCGCTGGTCGCCGAGAATTGTGGGCTTGAACGAATAAATTTCAACTTCCCTGCCAACGGCTTTATCGAAGAGGGATAGGGTAATTTCCAGATCCATCATGCCGTTGGGCTTTCTCACGCGCTTTGCCGAGAAGGATTTAAGCGTGATACCGGTGTTTTCCGCCTTTGTAAAGTTTGTTGCCGGAATTACAATTTCGACATTGAGCTTGCCGCGCAAAACTTTGCCCGAGCGCTCGTCCTTGAGCATTACGGATGGGTTCTTCTCCGTGCCCGTGTAGCCGCTAAAAGTTATGTAGTACGGCTCCTGCGAAACTCCGCCGTAAGTGAAGGCGAATTTCTGGCGCGCGACTTCCTTTTGGTAGGGCGATTCCGTTATGAACTTGCCGTTTTTATCAATCCAAATTTGCGGGGGCGTGAAGACTTGGAAGAACCATTTGCCCTCTTCGTCCTGCGGCTTGATTTCCGGCCATTCAAGCGAATGCACCTTCAATTCGGGAACCGAAATGTTTTTCCACTTTACGCCCTCTGCGGGTACGGAAAGGCGCGCGGCGTCTTTTTTAACTTGCGACTCAAGTGCGGGAACGGATTTTGTGTAATAGAAAACGGAGGCGCACAACGCTGCGGCGCACAACAACAAAAACAATTTATCGGAGTGTTTCATAGCCTTATTCCTCCTCCTTCTTTACTTTTTTTGCGGCGTTGGGGTCGTCCTTGACAACCTCGACATACTCGATAACGACGGAGAATTTCGAGAGATTTCCCGTTACGACGGGCGTCTTGATTTTCTCAAGCTCTTCCTGTTTTGCCTGATCAGCCTGCGAATTTTCCGAGGAAGCGGCTTCGGAGGAGGAAGAATCGGAATTGCTGTTGTTTGTGCCGAAAATTGCGTCGAGCCCCGCAGTTTCGTCGTCTTCGGGCGAGGCGTTGAGAACTTCGTTTACGCTTTCGTCCGCGGGAACTACGTCTATGCTGCGGACGACGAGCATTGCGTCAAAATCCTTCAGCTGGTTGAGGAAACGGCGCAAAATATCCGTGTGCCCCGCAAAAGTGAAACGGTATGCAAGAGTGTCCAAGCTGCCTGCCTTGCGGGCAGTGATGTTAGGGTCTATTGTAAATGTTTCCGAAGCCGAATCCGCGCCCTTCATTGCCGAAAGTCTTGCGGCGGCGCGGCGTTCGCGGGCCGTCATGCGGCGCTGGGGCGCAGCCTTCTTCGCGGAGAGTTCGGCGGGCAAAATTTCGCGCTGGACGTTCAAGATAGCCATCGGCGACTGTTCCGTTTTGCTGGCGAAGAGTTTGCCCGAGATGTATTTGAGAACGCACGCCTGCTTCCAGACGGGAGCGACCGCCGCGTTCAACGGCGGTTCGGCGTTGGGTTCCACATAGCGCTTGAAGCCGAAATCCATACCCTTTTTCACGGCGATGTCCGACTTGGAGGCGGTGCGCTTCAAGTCCTGAACAACGCCGCGGAGGCTTTCAACCAACTGGTAACTTTCCGAGGGAGCGGCGGTAAAGATGTCGCCGCGGGCTCTGGTGAGCGATTTTTCAAGCGCCGCCAAGTGGTTTTCCAGCGCCTTTATGTTTGCCGAAGCGGCGTCGATTGCCTTTTGGGTGGGGTCAACAGCCCAAGCGTCTTCGTAGTCAGCCTTGGCGTTTTTGAGCCTCTTTTGCGCCGTTGCAACTTTGCCGTAACAGACGGCATCGTAGACGGCACCTGCGGCAAACGCCGCAATGAGAACAGCCATCAATGCAAAAAACAGGGGAAATTTTTTGAAGTATTGCATAGTAGAATCAGCCTAAATTATATGGGCTTTTTGGGGTCGACGACCAATGTAAAGTCGAATTTGAGAATGCGGGGATCCGAAGGGTCTGTTCTGACGTTTTCGTACTTTTGGATAAACGCCGAATCGACAAACGACTTCAACAGCTCGTCCACGCGCTCGGTTGCCTTTTTGTGGTCGTATGCAGTGGGGTCTGCGGGATTGTAGTCGCGAATGAGCAAACGGCCGGTGAGCTCGAGGTTGTACTTCTGAACCTTGCCGTCGTTTACGCGCACGACGTGCAATTTTTCAAGCCAGACGTCCTTCTGCTGCATCAGGCGCTTTTCGAGGTCGATGAAAAGCTCAATCCAGTTGGACTTGGAATGCGCCAAGCCTTCCAAGCCGCCGATTTTCGCCAACAAAAGTTCCGCCTTTTTCTGCTCAGCCTTGTAGGCGTCGAGGCGCTTTGCAAGCTCGGGCGTTGCGTTTTCGTACTTGGCGGTGAACTGCTTCTGGGCCTTGAGCGAATCAGAAAGGAACATATACG
>DAVZIV010000121.1:0-4956 GCA_052273125.1 Candidatus Merdousia sp.
CCACATTCTTTGAAAGAATAATCGAAAGCGATGTGCCCCATGCTCCCGCGCCTACAACGGCAACTTTGTTGATTTTTTCCATATTCCAAAATCTATTTTGTTGAAAACTGCCAGCAGAGCGCGCCGACAAAGAGCGCCGCGAACACCGCAATGTACACAACCGCAGAACGACATTCGCCGTCTTGGCACTCGGATTAAAAATTTTTTCCCTAACAGGCATTCTGCGTCTTGTACTCGCACAACGGCGCCATTTTTTCAAGCCTTTTTGTTTTTCCGCTTACGCGCGTTCGGGAGGGGCAAATACCGAGCGTTAGGCTTGCGCGCGCAGTGTCGCGCGGCGGCGCGGGCGTTTTTTCTTTGACAAACGGCGCGGGCAAAACTACGCTTCCGTGAATCTTGTGTGATTATGTTTAATTTAAAATCTCTTGTTTTTGTTGTGTTGCTGTCGGTTTCGGCGGCGGTTTTCGGTGGCGAAAAAGATCCGTTTGTAGGTTGGTATTCGGGGGTTCAGGAGGGGATAAAACAGTATCCGATCAACCACCAAAAAACGCTTTTTGCCGAAGTTTCAAGGGGCGACAACGGTGTCTACAAAATTAAATTCCTTTCGGGAGTAATGCGCCGCAGCGAAGTCCACGGGCTTGTAAAGGGCGTCAAGGCGGAAAACGGCGCGCTGAAAATTGTCGGCGGGGAAGACGGCTTCCGCTTTACCGATTTCAACGGGCGCGCCGACGCAAAGTCGATGGATTTTGAATGCGCCAATTTCGGCAAAAAAATAAAATGCTCGCTGAAAAAGTTCGAGATTAAATCCCCCACGCTTGGCGCAAAAGCTCCCGACGGCGCTATTGTTCTTTTCGACGGCAGGGACACTTCAAAGTGGATGAAAGGCGATTCCTCGCCGTGCAAGTGGAACGTTGAAAACGGCGCTATGTTCCGCAACGAGCAATTCGGCAAGAACGGACGCCGCGTGTACAATTCGATTTTCACAAAGCAAAAGTTCGGCGCGTTCAGGCTTCATGTGGAATTCAAGCTGCCCGTCGCCTATTCGGACGGGCGCGTTTCCATAGGCAACAGCGGCGTGTATCTTGGCGACTACGAAATCCAGATTATAGACTCCTTCGGCAGCGAGGGCTATTGGGACGAATGCGGCGCGCTCTACCGCCAGATTCCCCCGCAGGTAAACGCCGCATTTGAAGTCGGCGCGTGGCAGACTTTCGACATAGAATACGCGCCGCCTGTTTTCGACGGCGAAAAACTTGCGGACTATCCGCGCCTGACGCTCTACCACAACGGCGTGCTTGTCCTTTCGCGCGTTCCGTGCAAGGCAAAGACCGTCAAAGACGTTTTCAATTTCAGCGGGTTTATTCCGACGAATTCCGCCGACGAAGACAGGCAAATCGGGCAGGCGGTCAATTCAAAACTCGCCCGCGGCGCAGTGCGCGTTATGCTACAAGACCACGGCGACAAAGTCGAATTCGCCAACATTTGGCTTCTCGAAAAGAAAAACTAATTGGACAGCATTTTTTACAAAATTAGAAACAAAGCATATGAAAAAAATAATCGCCGCGCTTGCGGTTCTCATCACGTCAATGTCAATTTTTGCAGCCGAAGCAAAGGACGACTTTGCGGGCTTTTACAAGGGCGAAGTCCTTTCGAGGATTCCCTATCCATTCGGTGGGGAATCGGACATCTATGCCGAAGTCTATCGCGGTCCGAACAAGACATACCGCGTCAAATTCATTCAGGACATTATGCGCCGCGCCGAAGAACACGCCGTCATTGAAGGTCTGAAGGCCGAAAACGGCAAAATAACAATCAAGAACGGCAAGGGCTATTCGTTTAGCGACATCAACGGCGAAATCACTCCGCAAAAAATCACCGCGACGTTCAAGATGGGAAATAAAAATTCGTCGATGATGTTGGAGCGCCTCAATTTCAAGTCGCCGACGATGGGCAAGAAGCCCGTCGATGGCGCGATTGTCCTCTTCGACGGCAAGGACACTTCAAAGTGGACGCTCGCGGACGGCTCGCCCTGCAACTGGACGGTCTCCGACGGCGTTATGACCGTAAAGACCGACGCCAAAAAGCCCGACGGCAAGCGCAAGGATTCGTCTATTGTCTCTACCGAGAAATTCGGGCACTGCGTATTGCACCTCGAGTTTAAACTGCCCGCCATGTACGAACAGCTCGGGCAGGCGCGCGCAAATTGCGGCGTGATTTTCTACAACAAGGTCGGCAAATCGGCGCAGTACTACGAAATCCAGATTCTCGATTCCTTCGGCGCGCCCGCCTTCTGGAACGAATGCGGTTCGATATACCGCCAAGTGCCGCCTCAGATGAACGCATGCCTCGAGCCCGAAGCGTGGCAGACGTACGACATTGAATACTTCCCCGCGGTCTTCTCCAAAGACGGCAAGCTTTTGGACTGCCCGCGCTTTACGGTGTATCTCAACGGCGTGCGCGTCCAGTACAAAACGCCCGTAGAATGGCCGACGAATTACGGACCCCGCCGCGCCAATGCAAAGAACGGCTACACGGATTTTGCAAAAAATCCCATTCCGATTATGCTTCAGGACCACACCAACCCCGTTTCGTTCAGAAATATTTGGGTGAAGAAGCTTGATTAACGGCGGGTTTTAAGCTCGGCATTTTTGCGTCCGAAAAATTTTTCGGGCGCTTTTTTGTTGATTTTGTGCGCCGCTTTTTCGACCACAGTCGCCGACATGAGAAGATTAATAACCATACTTTAAATATGTTTTTTGTTAACGCCGCTTTCGGGGGCGAAGTGCGCGTGGACGTGAAGTCGAAATTCCCGTTCACAAAGCAGCTTCCTTGCGCCGCCACTCCCGAGGCTAAAGCCGCCGCCGACAAAATTCAACCGTAAAGTTTTTCACCTTGTGGGCTTCGTCCTGCCCGTCGATAAATATCGCCGCTTTTTTGCGCCTTGAAAAAATAAAAAAAAGTGTTGACGTTTGAAGAAAAACTATCAAGAAAGTAGTTATTATGAATTTTAAATCGGCCAGTTTTGTTTACGAACTTTTGCGAAGCTTCGGCGTCGGCGCGTTCGGAGTATTGCTGTTTTATTGTTGTAGCCGAATGTAAAAGGCGGGCGCGTGTTCCGTTTGGCTTTTTTGCATTTCGCGTTCCGCCGAATTTAAACGGGTAAAATTATAAAATAAAAGACTACAAAAACGGTAGAATACACAATAAAACAAAAATAAAAATAGAAGGAAAAACAAAAATGAAATTTACAAAATACATATCTCTTGCGGCTTTGGCCGCCGTATCCCAGTTAACTTATGCCGCTGAATCTTCCGGTTCTTCGGCTGCGGTCTCGACCGCGCAGAACGCCCAGCCCAATTCGGGCGAAACTCAGGCGGCGGCAAAACCCGAAAAGGGTGCTCCGCTGCCGCTTCTGACGCTCGACGGCGTGGGAGGCGTGGTGCTTACGCCGATTGCCTATCTCGTAAACCCAGGGGCGGAGGGCACGCAGGTCGGGCTGCCGTCTTTCGGCTTTACATACGTCAACGCCCGCCAGAAGAACGTTGAGAGTTTCGGCGTTGTGGAGACGCTATTCGGTCGTCTCGAGCTCGGATACAACGCCAGCCGCTTCGGTACTGGCTCGCTGAGAGCCGACGTTCTCAATTTTGCAGGCGCGGACATCGGGCGCGACGACGTTTGGCTGCACACGCTCAACGCGCGCGTCAATGTAATCAGGGAAAACGATTTCGGCACGTCTTATCTTCCCGCGCTTACAATAGGCGTCCACGGCAAGATAAACGACGGCATCGGCGAAATTGACGACAACCTCGGCGGTCTGCTGCAAACCGTAGGTTATGACCGCTCCTACGGCGTCGAGTTTACCGCCACAATTTCAAAGTCGTTCTCCGTCTACGGACACCCCGTAATTCTATCGCTCACCGGGCGCGCCTCCGACGCCTCCAACCTCGGCTACACGGGCTATACGGGCAACTACGAGTTTTCCGCCGAAGGCAACATTGTTGTCGGAATTACCGACTGGCTCTTTGCCGCCTTTGAATACAGGCAGAAAATCAACCAATTTTCCGAAATTTCCGCCGGCGGCCGCACGCTTATAGGCGAAGAGGGCGATTGGTGGACGGTCGGGCTTGCCGCCGTAGTTTCGCCCCACTTTACCGTAACCGCGGGCTACGGACACCTCGGCACGGTGCTCAACACGCGCGAAAACACGGCGTGGGCGCTGGCGGCAAAATACGAATTCTAACGCGTGCGCAGTTTTTAAGAATATACTTGTCTGCGCCGTCATTTCCGACTCGACTTGGGAGTTCGGGGAGGTGTGAGGCGCGGACAGTAAAATAAAATAGCGCGGCATTAAATGTCGCGCTTTCTTTGTGTGGCTGTCGGCGGAAACTAAATGCAATAATCCGTAAATGACGGGTTGCGGTTGAGAATGTCCTGCAACGTGACCGATTCAAAAATTTTGGCTATTTTTGAGTTGATGTCGCTCCAGACGGAACGCACAAGGCAGTCGCCGGAACGCGAGCACTTTTTCGGGCAGGCTACGCAATCGACAATGGAAATCCGCCCTTCGGTTGCCTCCAAAATTTCGCGCAGCGTTATGTGCTTGGGCAGGCGCTTTAGCTTGTAGCCGCCGCCGGCGCCGCGCACGGAATATATCATACCCGCGCGCCTGAACTCTATTATGAGCCTGCTGACGTATTTTGTGGAAAGGTTTTGCGACTTGCAGATTTCGTTTATCGTGCGCGGTTTCTCGCCGCCGTACTGCGCCAAATCAAGCATTATGCGCAGCCCGTACCGACCTTTTGTTGAAATTTTCATGACTTAATTACTACCATAATGGAAGTTTTTGTCTATGATTTTTTCGCGATTTTTTTAGTTTCCCGTTTTCGCATTTATTCGCCTACCGTCTCGCGTAGGGGGACGAGGTGAACACCGCAAAGAAGAACAGCGCGAATGTAG
>DAVZIV010000122.1:0-4943 GCA_052273125.1 Candidatus Merdousia sp.
AATTCCACATTTGCCGAGAGGCACTGGTTGAAAATTCTGTACAGGACTATCGCCATATTTTGCGACACCCCGAATTTGCGCACTTTTTCCAGCAGGGCGTGGTGCGCGTTCGTTTCGCTGACTGCGTGTTTCGAGGTGTCCGTATTGACGTTTTGCGCGGGGGAGACCCATTCCTTGCTTTCGGCGAAAATCTTGTCGCCGTCCTGATACACGCCGTCGGAGAGTATGTTGCGTACGCAGAATATTGCGCGGTTGAAAAGCTCTTCGCGCGATTTTTCCGTAGTGTTGGCGTAGACGAATGCTATTTCGTCGGGGGCTACTTCAAAGTACGTCGTCTTTCTGAGCGTGTTCGATATGTCGTCGAGAAACTGAACCTGCTTGCCGCTTTTGAGGCTTTCATCGTAGGCGGTCTGGTTCGACGCGAAGAAGACAAGCAGCTTGTTTTTAAGCTCCGTTGCGTTTTTGAGCGACGCCTCGCTTATTTTGTAAAGCGGCGGTATGCGCCCCGCGTTCAAGTCTCGCTTTTGCTGGGTGAGAAGGTCGCTTGCGTAGGAGAAGTTGATTGTGGATACAATGTGGAACTGCGCGCTTCTGTTTTTCGCCGTGTACGGAATTACGGGCGAGCGGTGCGCAAAGCATATTGCGTATGTAATTACCGACATCAACAGAACCGCCGAAACAATGGCGGCGACTTTCGTGTTGCGCTTTTCGGCGAAGTCCACCGCGGGCTCTTCGTTGAGGCGTCGGGCGCGTTTTAGTCTGAAGTTATCAAGCATTTTCTTTTGTAGATTCTTTGGCGGCTCTTTCGTACGCCTCTATGATTTTTGTAACAAGTCTGTGTCGCACGACATCGCCGGACTCAAAGTAGAAAAGTTTTATTCCGTCGATGCCGCCGAGTATTTTCATTGCACTTTTAAGCCCCGACATTTTGCTGCGGGGCAGGTCTATTTGCGTGGCGTCGCCCGTGATTATCATTCTGGAATTTTCGCCGAGGCGCGTCAGGAACATTTTCATTTGCTCGACCGTCGTGTTTTGCGCTTCGTCCAAAATGACGAACGCGTTGGCGAGCGTTCTGCCGCGCATATATGCAAGCGGGGCTATTTCTATTGTGTTGCGCTCTATCAGCTTGAGCGTTTCCTCCATTCCGAGCATATCGTACATTGCGTCGTAGAGCGGGCGCAGGTAGGGCAGGAGCTTTTCCTGCAGATCCCCTGGCAGAAAGCCCAGAGCCTCCCCCGCCTCGACCGCGGGGCGCGTGAGTATGATTTTTTCGACCTCTTTGTCCTGCAGGGCTTTCAGTGCCGCCGCCACGGCAAGATATGTCTTGCCCGTGCCCGCCGGGCCAATCCCGAAAACGATGTCGTTTTTGCCGATGAATTTGAGGTACTTTTTCTGGTTTATGTTTTTCGGAACTATGCTGCGGCGCTTGAGGTTTATGACTATCGGGTCGTTGAAAACCTCCTCTATTTCGGCGAGTTTTCCGCCCGCGGCGCGCGCGAGCATATTTTTGAAGTCGGGCGTCCTTATTCTGATTCCCTGTTTGCGCGCGTTGGCGAGAATGTCGAAAAACTTTGCCGCCGGCTCCACTTTTTTTTCGTCGCCCTCGAACTTTATCCAGCCGTCGCGCGTGGTGATGGTTATGCCCAACTTTTGCTGGGCAAGCTCTATGTTTTCGTACTGGTTGCCGTAGGCTTCGGCAAGCTGTTTGGGATCGTCGTAGGTGAGCAGTTTTTCCATTTTATTCTTATGCGTTTACGAATTTTACGAGTTTCTCCCAGAGGGTGTCCATTGCCTGCGGCAGCACGCGCGTGTCGGCTATGACGGGCATAAAGTTTGTGTCGCCGTCCCATCGGGGAACTATGTGGCAATGCAGGTGCGACGGTATTCCCGCACCCGCCTTCGCCCCGAGATTGAATCCCACGTTGAATGCGTCTGGGTTCATTGCAAGCCTGAGTATGCGCTTTGCCTTGATTATGGCGTCGAAAAACTCGCGCTTTTCGTCTTCTTCAAGCAATTCTATATCGGCGATTTCCCTCAGCGGCAATACGAGCAGGTGTCCGCAGTTATAGGGAAACTTATTCATCACTATGAACGAGTATTCCCCCTTCCAAAGTATATGGAATTTTTTGAAATCGTCCGACTTTGCCATTTCGACGAATGGATTTGCGTGTCCGTGGCTTTCTTTGTCGTCCTTTGGCGCTTCTATGTAGGGAATGCGCCAGTATGAATGCAATCTTTCCATTTGTCTCCATATCTTGTTTATTGTCCTTCCTTTGTCAAGAACCTTAAAACGCGCGAGGACGCGCCCGCTCGGCGGTTTTCCTCCGATTCAGTGGAGTTGTTTTGGGGAGACAAGAATGTAGTTCTTTGGGGCTACGGTTTTGCCGTCGTAGGTATAGGGGGAGTCGGTGTAGTTGCAAACGGTTTTTGAGCCGTCGGAGTATTTAGTCAGGAATACGTTCGGGGCAATTTCGGCGTGTTTGTCCATAAAAAACCATTGCAGGTGGCGGACTTTTTTGTACTCGTCTGCGGCGCGTTTTATCGGTTCGAGAGATTTGAAATTGCTTGTGTAAAAGGTCGGGCGTCCGCCGAATTCTACGATTTTTAGCCAGCGTTCTGCGGGGTCGGTGTGGCACTTGCTTCTTTCGGAGCGCATAGCGGGGTTGTAGAACGGGTCGATTGTTGAATAGAACGGATTGCTTAAAATTATCCCGTGGTAGGCTATCTGCCAAAGGGGTATAATTTTGTCCATCATAGTCGTTGCCTTGCCGAGGTAGCGCGGATACGACGACACATACTGCGCGTAGTCGAGCGAGTTTGCAACGTGGTCGCACGGGCCTTCGGAGGCAAAGCCGCCGAGTTCGTCGCGGCAAAGCAGACCGATTTTGTTCATATACATTGCGGTGTCGTCGCGCGTGCATGGATGTTTGGGCGAGTGGCAATCCCACGGAGTTATGCACGATGTTACGTCAATGTGGTGCAACCCGCGATCGCCCAAGTTTTTGAGGTCGGCAACATCTTTTGATATGTATTTTTTGTAAACTTGTTCAAAGCATGGGTTGTACGGTCTGCCCCCTGCGAAAACGTGTTTGCCGCGGCGCGGTTTTCCCTTGTGGTCTCTTGCAATGTCGTTGATGTCGAAGCGGTCGCTTATCGTGTAGAAGTCGGTGTCGCAGGTGTGGACTACGGTTTGGTAGCCGAGCGACTTGGCAAGCGCCATGGATTCGCGCATTTTTGCCTCGCCGCCGAGCTTTTCCTCGACGGGGAAGAGTGTCGGGAAGCGCCCGTCGATACCCGCAACGTTCCAGCCGACGTAGCAAATATCGACATCTTTTACCCCCATTTCGCCGAGCCTTTTGAGCACTTTTATGGTGTCGTCAAAGGTCATATTGACTTTCAGCGGCGGCTCGTTTTCGAGGGTCTGGTCTTCTATTTTTACTTTGTCGTCCTTGCGCGACATCGAAAAGCGCAGGTAGATTGACCCGACCGCGTATTTGAGCGTCGGGCGCGTCTGGGCGCGCTTGGCAAGGGGCTGAACTTCGCCGCGGTCGAGCTGGTACTTGCGGTACGCGCGCGCTATTGCGCTGTAGTCGGCGTCTTCGCCCGAAAATTCGCTCACGGCAATTTCAATATCCTGATGGGGCGGGCGGTGCATTTGGGAAATGTTGAAAATCGGGTAGATTTCGTAATTGCCGTCTTTGGCATCGACGCTCATTGAAAAGTTGTACTTAAGCCCCTTGACTATGGCGGCGTATGCCTTGTTGTTGTGAACGACACCGAAAAGCGGCATCGGATTGCGCGGCTCGACAATTCTGCCGTTGTCGCACTTGAACGTTCCGAGCCTGCCGTCGGAGAGCACCCAGTAGCCACTGTCGCCCTTTTTCGCTTTGGCAAAGTCGAATCTGACTTCCAAAAAGCGCGTATTTGCGGGAATGTCCTCTTTCTTCATTTTGAATACGGAGATGTTTCCCGACTTTTCAAGCCCTTGGGTAAACGATACTTCAGAGCCGTTCTTTAGCAGTATTCTAACCTGCGCCGAGTTTTGGGCGAATGCGCAGGTACAAAATGCTGCCGAAAATGCGAAAACGAGAATGTGTTTGAGTGTCATAGGCGAACTTGGTTGACCCGTACACAATGGGCAAATTCCCGCCGAGTCAAGAAAAAGAGTTTCCTACGAATATATTGCGTACTTGGAAAGCTCCTTGCGCTGCTCGGGAGAGTACGTGTAGAACTTCATAAACGCAACTACAACCCAAATTGCAAATGTCGCGGCGTTAAACCACAATATTGTGTTGAACTCGCCCGCTGAAAGTCTTATCGGCGACACGCAGTCTATTATGAGAATGTGCGCCGACGCCAGCGCGAGCGTGAAGACGAGCGCCAGCGCTATGCCCAAGTCGAAAATGCTTATGTTTTGCACGAGCCTGTTTTTGCGCGACGGTTTTATGTGGTCGCCGAAGTAGCTTAAATATGCGAAAGGACCCACCAAAATAACGTCTATGAAAAACAGCGTCACGGAAATGGAAATTCTGTAGCTTGACACTATTGCATGCTTTTTTGTTTCGTCGAAATCGGGGAACTGGGCGGAAACCAATTTCAATTCCTGTGTCGAAATGGAATTAAAATACACCAGCGTCAGCAGCGATATTACAAAAAATATCCAGAAGAGCTTCGTGGAAAAAGCTCCGTTGCCGACTTTGTCAAATGTTATCTTTTCTCCCATTTTTATCTTCTGGCGGGTGCAGGTGCACCACGCCACCTTTTGGCGCGGCGATTTTTATCTTTTGGCGCAGGGCATTTGCTCCGCAAATATCTGCCCTGCTTTGTCAGTAATATCATTAGCTTTTTTTATAGGCAATGGAAACACAGTGAATATCATTCGGTTTTATTGGGGATAGGCTTATTTTGCGAATGCAAAATGCCGCAAGGGGCGAAAGCCCCTT
>DAVZIV010000123.1:0-4894 GCA_052273125.1 Candidatus Merdousia sp.
GGGAATGTCGGGAGCGTTTTCCTTGGCAATCCAGCAGTTTGTGTTGCAGGGGTTGCCGACGACCAGAATTCTGACATCGTTTGCGGCGTTGTCCTGAATTGCCTTGCCCTGACCGATGAAAATCTTGCCGTTGATGCCGAGCAAATCGCCGCGTTCCATACCCTGTTTTCTGGGAACGCTGCCGACGAGCATAGCCCAATTTACGCCGTTGAAGCCTTCTTTTAGGTCGCAAGTTGTTACGATGCCCGAAAGGAGGGGGAACGCGCAGTCGTCAAGCTCCATCTTGACGCCGGCGAGAGCCTTCATTCCGGGTTCGATTTCGATGAGGTGGAGTTCCACGGGCTGGTCGGGACCGAACATTGCGCCGCTTGCGATGCGGAACAACAGAGAATAACCAATCTGGCCTGCTGCGCCAGTAATTGCAACTTTTATGGGATCTTTCATATTCTTTACCTTATATTGTTGTTTTGGTGAATGTTATTTCCAGTTGAACGGGAACTCGAACGCAATAATGAGGCGCTGTTCCGTTTTAACTGTGGAAGAGGAAATATTGTCGTAAATGAGCGAGTAGCGCAACGCCAAGTCGGCAACGTCGGTGAGATGGGCAATGACGGCGAGTTTAAACGTCGCCGAATACTTGTCGAAATCCATCAAGTCGGAAGACGCATTGAGCGACTGTTCCATTCTGAACGTCTTTGAAATAAGCCATGTCAAATCCTCCTGAATGAGCGCCATTGCAACCCATTCGGGACCCTGACTGCGCGAGTCTGTATAACGGACGGCAGGACCGGGGCCTATGTCGACGACCAAATTGTGGCGCTTGAAGTCGAAGCGATAACCGAACGTGATAGCCTCGTCAATCTGGTGCTCAATGAGCTTTACTTCGTCGTGCTTGTAGTTGAGCAGGTTCGACAAATACCAGGTTTTTGTGCTGTTGAAGAATCTCTTGAACGACGTATCCAAGCCGTAGTTGTCAATGGTTACGTCTTTGACATCGGCAACGGAAGTCTGCGTAGTGTAGTTGTAGTACGCCGTCGCGGTGAAAACGTTGATGTCCCATTCCTTTTTGACATCGAAGCCAGCATACACGGAAAACGTGGAAGAATCCGTCTTTTTAAGCTCCAAGCCGCCCCTGATTCTAAACTGCCAGCCCTCGGGGAAGTTTTCGGCTACAAACGTCCTGTATTCCTCAACCCATTGCGGGTCTCTTTCCACGGGATCGGGCGCGGCGGGGTCTTCGGTCTTTTTCGGCGAGGGAGCAGGCGCCGGTTCGGGCGCGGGAGCCACATTCGCCTCCGCCAATTTAACGTCCGCCTTGGCGTCGGCGACAAGCTCGCGCTTGGCGATGTCCTTGACGGGAATGGAGAGCATTCCGTAAGCCGTCTTTACCGAAAGCCTGCCGTCTTTTGATTCCAGCGGTTCGCCTTTGATGCAGTCTCCGGAGGCGAGCGTAAAACTCTCCACCGCCGCAATTGCCGGCGTCGCCGACGACACCGCCAGCAATGCAAAAAGGCATTTCAACAAATCAGACATTTTCATAAAATTTCGGCTGTCGATACTGCACGCAC
Organism: Candidatus Merdousia sp.; assembly: GCA_052273125.1. Taxonomy (GTDB): domain Bacteria; phylum Verrucomicrobiota; class Verrucomicrobiia; order Opitutales; family Intestinicryptomonadaceae; genus Merdousia. The sequence goes on from DAVZIV010000123.1 coordinate 1,569, forward strand.
AACAAATTTCAGGCAAGCTTTTTTTAATCTTTTCCCATATTTGGCAAAAAAGAGTTGAACCCGTGCCGAAAAAGTCCAATTATCGTCGGGAATTTTTTTTAACAACCCCAAGGAGACACAATAATATGGCAGTTCCAATTTCGCAGGCTTTGACAGTTGCAAAATACTCAATATCCAACACACTCAAGGGCAAAAAACGCTACCCGTTGGTGATGATGTTGGAACCGCTCTTCCAGTGCAATCTGGCGTGCTCGGGGTGCGGCAAGATTCAGGAATCTCCCGAAGTTCTCAAGATGAGAATGCCCAAGGAAAAGGCGTGGGCAGCCATAGAGGAATGCGGCGCGCCCATGGTGAGCATCGCCGGCGGCGAGCCCCTTCTCCACCCCGAAATGCCCGAAATGGTCGAAGGCTTCGTCAAGCGCAAGAAGTTCGTCTACATGTGTTCAAACGCGCAGATAATGATGGGCAAAATAGACCTCTTCAAGCCCAGCAAGTACTTCTCATTGGGAATACACCTCGACGGCACGCGCGAAATGCACGACACAAACGTTAACCGCAAGGGCGCCTACGACACCGCCGTCAAGGCTATTAAAGAGGCGGTCAAACGCGGCTTCCGCGTCACCACAAACACCACGATTTTCAACAATGCCGACCCCGAAACGGTGCGCGGCTTCTTCGACGACGTTATGGCGCTCGGCGTCGAAGGCATGATGATTTCCCCCGGCTTCCCCTACGAGAAAGCCCCCAATCAGGAAATGTTCCTCGAACGCCGGAAGACAGTCGAGCTTTTCAAAAAGATACTTTCAAATCCCCACAAAAACTGGGTGTTCAACCACTCGCCGGGGTTCTTGGCGTTCCTCAAGGGCGAACAGGAATACGACTGCACGCCGTGGGGCACGCCCTGCTATTCGATAAAGGGCTGGCAGAAACCCTGCTACCTAATCAACGACGGCTATTGCGAAACTTTCGCAGAACTCATGGCGGAAATAGACAAATACGACCTCGGGCACCGCGGTTCGCGCCCCGAGTGCAAAGACTGCATGCTGCACAGCGGCTACGAGGCAAGCGCCGTCCGCGACCTCTTCGGCACATGGGGCGGGCTCTTCAGAACAATCAAACACGCCTACAACTTCAAATTCAAAAAATAGACGTTGGCGGATTCCCCCACAGAATCTAATTTCAAGCCCGAAGACCTCCCAGAACTTTGCCGAAAGATTTTCGGCAAAGACGGCTATATGTCGGTATTGCCGAATTTTGAATACCGCGCCCAGCAGGAGGAAATGGCGTACGCGTGCGCCCAGACGTTCGCCTCGGCAGTGCCGCTGATTTTCGAGGCTGGCACGGGTGTGGGTAAGTCGCTTGCGTACTTGGTCGGCGGAATAATTGCGGCAAAGCGCCTCAACAAAAAGCTCGTAGTTGCAACAAACACAATTTCTCTTCAGCAGCAGATAACGGAAAAAGACCTGCCGCGCATAAGGCTGATGTTTGAAAATTGCGACGCCCTCTCCGACTGTGCCGACTTCACCGAAGCCCTGCTCATAGGCCGCTCGAACTACCTTTGCACCGCGCGCCTAAAACGCGCAATATCCGACAAGAACGAACTTTTCAGCACCGCAGAATCCCAAGAACTTGAACGCATTGCCGAGTGGGCGAAGCGGACGAAAACGGGAATCCGCGACGAACTCTATCCCGAGCCCAACCCCGAAGTCTGGAGCTGGATAAACGCTGACTCCTCCACCTGCTCCCCGCGCCGCTGCGACGATACCTGCTTCTACCAGAACGCCCGCCGCCGCGCCGCCGAAGCCGACGTTGTAATTCTCAACCACAGCCTGCTTTTTTCGCTGATAGCAGGCGGCGAGCGCGAGAGCGACTCCGTGATTTTCGAAAACGATATGCTCGTCATCGACGAAGCGCACCTCGTCCCCGACGTGGCGTCGAAAATCTTCGGCATATCGGTGAGCAATGCGGGCATTATGCGCACGCTCAACAGAATCTACAACCCCAAGACAAAAAAGGGGCTTATCACGCGCGTGCGCCTCGCCGAATTTTTCGACAAAAAGCTCGTCTCCGACACAATGGCGTGCGTTGAGGATTTTTTTGCGAACCTTCAGGCAAACCGCCTCAAAGAGCGAGACATTGCCCGCCTTGGCGAACCCAACTGGGGCGAGGATTTGATTCTCAACATGCTTGAAGAGGTTGAGCAAACACTCAAGCGCTTTGCCCAGAACGCCCTCACAGAGCGCAACGCGGCCGAAATCAACGACTACAAAGACGAAATCCACTCAATCAGAATCGCCCTTGAATCCTGCATTTATCTTGCCGAACCCGGCAACGTCTACTGGCTTGAATGTCTGCGCAAGGAAAACAGAATTTATGTGAACTCCGCCCCCATAGACGTATCGAAAATTCTGCGCAGGGTGCTTTTTGAAACGTCGTCGCCCGTAATTTTGACTTCTGCGACGATGGCCGTCAACGGCGACATGGGAGACTTCATTTCAAAGGCGGGCGCCGAAGCCGCCGAAAGCCGCATTGCCGATTCCCCTTTCGACTACAAAAACAATATGCGCGTTTTCTACGCCGTCGACGCCCCCGCCTACGACCGCGGTATGAGTTCCGACGCCGACGCGCTTTGCGGCTGCATTGAAAAGCTTTGTTTCCTTGTCAAGGGCGGCACACTCATTCTTTTCACCAGCCATTACGAGCTGAAAAAGACGGCGGCTCTTCTGAGGAAATCGCAGCTGCTCAAGGACAGGCTCATTCTCGTCCAGAACGAAGACGGCAGGCGCGGGCAGCTTTTGCAAAAGTTCATTCAGCAGGGCAATGCAATCCTTCTCGGGGCGGACTCCTTTTGGACGGGCGTCGATGCCCCGGGAGAGGCGCTCTCTCAGGTAATCATCACAAAACTGCCTTTTGAAAACTTTTCAAGCCCCCTCACCGAAGCCCGATGCGAGCGTGTCAACGACACTGGCGGCAGCGGCTTTATGTCCGTAATGCTGCCCAATGCCGTAATCAAATTCAGGCAGGGCGTCGGGCGGTTAATCCGCAACAAAAAAGACAGGGGCGATATTGTGATTTTGGATTCGCGCGTTGCGTCGAAAGGCTATGGGCGCTTTTTCCTCAACTCCCTGCCCGTCCAAGCGCAGCGCTTCAAAATCAAAGATCTCGACGCCATCATTCCCGCGCTTGAATCCCTCTCCATCATTTAAAAAACGCGCAAGGACGCGTAATCTTTGGTGTGGTGTGGTTTTAAACACTAAGTAAAAGGGCGTTTTTTAACGCCCTTTTTTTATTATAAAACCACACCAAAGATTACGCTCTCGGCTGTT
>DAVZIV010000124.1:0-4850 GCA_052273125.1 Candidatus Merdousia sp.
ATAACGCCTCCGACGCCGGCAATTATGCCGTCGATTACAAGCGAGCGCAGGTACGGAAGCGTCTCCCCGCTCCAGAAACTGCCGACGAAGTCGCCGAGGGCGGCAAATCCGTCTTCAATCCAACCCATAAACGGGTCTGCGCAGGTGAATGTAAACCAGAATGTGAAATAGATGATGACCAAGAAAATGGGCAGACCCAAAAACTTGTTTGTCATAACTGCGTCGATTTTGTCGGAAATTTCGCGGCGTTTTTCGCCCGTCATCGAGATGGTGTCGCGGCACGCACCCGAAAGCATTGCGTAGCGGCGGTCTGCCATAAATGTTGTGGTGTCGTCGATGGCGTGGATTGAGGAAAGGTGCTTTATCTGCGCCGAAACCTCGCCCCAGACGGGCTTGAATTCGGGAAGGCGCATTGTGCAAGTGTCGCTTTCCAAGAGCTTGATTGCAAAGAAGCGCGATGGAATGTGCGCGTATTTTTCAAGCTTGAGGGCGTCGATTTTGTCGGCGACTGCCTTGATGGAATCGTCAATGTCCTGCCCGTAGGAGAGCATTGGCACGCCGTGGTCTTCGAGGCTCTTGAGCGCCTCGCCGAGCTTTGCAACGAGGTCGGCAACGCCGCCCGAAGTGCGCCCGACGGTCTGGACAATCGGAGAGCCGAAGTACTTTTCGAGCTTGGGAATGTCGAACTTGAAGCCCTTTTTGCGGGCGTCGTCGCTCATATTAAAGACAAGGAGCATCGGGATATGCAGCTCGGCAAGCTGGGTAGTCAGATATAGGCTTCTGCGCGGAATGGAGGAATCTATCACATTGAGAATCAAGTCTATGCCAGAATTCATAAATTCCCGAAACACCACATCTTCTTCGGGGGAGGAAGACGAAAGCGAATAGACTCCGGGGAGGTCTACAAGCTCTATTTCGATGTCGCCTATGTAGAAGACGCCCGACTTGCTTTCGACCGTGACGCCGGGATAGTTGCCCACGTGCTGTCGCGCGCCCGTAAGCGCGTTGAAAATTGTAGTTTTGCCGCAGTTTGGATTGCCCGCAAGCGCAACTTTGAAGTGCTTTTTCATTTGATTGGTTCCCGCTATTTCTTGTTTGAAAGGAGGATTTTCTTGGCATCGGAACTGTGCAATGCCATGCTCGTCTCCATTATTTTCACGCGGATTAGCCCGCCGAAGGGAGCGTGCGCCTCCATCACCAGTTCCGTGCCGGGAACAAGGCCTACGTCTGCAAACTTCTTTTCGCCCCTCGAATGGGGAATTATCTTGACGATTTTAGCCGTCGCCCCAACGGGAAGATCGGCCAAAGTCATTTCTCCGTGCGCGCAACCGCACTTGCATTCTGATTGTTCTTTTTCCATTATTATTGTTTGGTTTTATTTGAGAAATAAAAACGGCGCAAACCGCTTCAAGTTTTTGTTAGTCTAAACTAACTTTCAACTTAAAAAAAAGTCCAGAAACGAGCGGAGAACCATCGTCGAAACCCGAAGCCGTATGCCCGAAAAATTTTTCGACGGAATCCGTCCAAACCCATTCTTGCCTTTTATGGGATAAGAAAATTGTTAGGATAGCCTAACTTGTCAACAAAAAATTTTCGTTTTTTTAAAAAATTTTCAAATTTCGCTCCTTTTTTCGTTTTTAACCCGTCCGCCAACGCCGCCGTTAAAAGATTGTTGACACGACTTCCCGATGAGCCGACAATCGCCCGATTATGTCAAAAGAATCCCGAAAGTCCGACTCCACCCGACAGAGCGCGCGCAAAAAGTACGCCCTCTTCGATTTGTCGGTATACATACCCAGAAACGCAGGCGCGTTAAAAACTATGACAAAATCCCTAAAATACAGGGATTTTATGTTGTACATAATAGGTATGTTTGTTGTCAACACGGGCGTTTGGATTCAGCAGGTTGCAACGGGCTGGCTGATTTTCAGGCTCACCGATTCGCTCGCGCAGCTCTCGACCGCCGTATTTTTGTCGCAAATTCCGGTGCTTTTCATTGAGCCGTTTGCGGGCGTTTTAAGCGACAGGTTCAACCGCCGCCACATAATGATTGCAACACAAACCTCTCTTATGTTGCTGATTTTGACGCTCGGCGCGTTGACCGTAGCCGACGTCGTAAGCATCGGCGCAATATACGTACTTAATTTCATATCGGGAATTGCCGTGGGATTCGACGCCCCCGCCCGACAGGCGCTCTATTCAAAGCTCGTACCGCCCGAAGACATTCCCAACGCAATAGGGCTGAATTCGGTGGCACTGAACCTCTCGCGCTTCGCGGGTCCCGCGATAGGCGGTTTCCTCATCGGAGTTATGGGCGAAGGCTGGTGTCTGATACTCGCCTCGTGCGCATTCGCCGCAATTTTGTGGACACTGTTTGTAATCAAGTTCGACTACGTTCCCCAGCGCCCCAAAAACCGCAGCGCGCTTGCCGAATTTTCGGACGGGGCAAAATACATTTTCTCTTCGATGCCGCTTAGAACGCTTATCGGGCTGCTTACGGTAGTGTGCTTTTTCTGCTTCCCGTTCTCAATGCTATTGCCCGCATTCGTGGGCGAAAACCTCGGCGGAAATTCCGAGACGCTTGGCAATATGATGAGTCTTGTCGGCGGCGGCTCGCTCGTTGCGGGAATATATTTGACTTCGCGCAAGAGCGCGTTGGGAATGGGCAGAATAACGACAATCGCGGCAATGGCGCTGGGTTTTGGGCTGATGGGGCTTTCGCTCGTTTCGTCTATTCCGCTTGCGTACTGTCTCTGCCCAGTTTTGGGATTCGGAATGGTTGCGACGTCAGCCTCGATAAACGTAATGATTCAGTCAATAGTCGACGAAAATATGCGCGGCCGACTGATGAGCTTTTTCGGAATGGCGTTCTTCGGAATGCCGCCGCTTGGCAGCCTGCTGCAGGGGTATTTGGGCAATTCGATGCCGTGGTCGTGGGTGATATTTGCAACGGGATTTGTCGGCGTTGTCGCGGCGTCGGTGTACGAATATTTCCGCCCCGCAATAAGGGAGCAGGCGCGCGAAATAATTGCAAAACACAACGCGGTGTCGCCCGAAATCGTATCGGCGGTCAAATAGCCCGCCCGAGTGCGCGGGCTACCGCAAACCCGCCCGATTTTGACGCTGCATAGTAAAAATGCCCGCGCGAAAACAAAAAAAGCCTTCCCCCGAGGGGGAAGACTGTCGTGTATATAGGTGAACAAAATTGGAGTGCCGAGTACGCACACAAGACACGACAGTATCGGGACACAAAAAATGCCGATAAAAGTCGGGGCTGCAAAATGCGTGCAATACCCGAAACCGGCAACTTAAGCATAAAAACGGCGTGATGATATATTCCGCCCCCCGAGGCGAAAGCACCGACACGCAATTATTACGCGAAAAGCATACCGATTATTCCCAAGACGTCTTCTGGCTTGTATCCGTACCATACCCCGCCTTCCCGATTTCAATCAGTGGCGTTTGGAGAACGGCGTAGAATCTTACAGCGGCGCGACCGCGCCCGAATTTCACGGGCTTCCGTTTCTTGAAAACATCGGCGAAACTGGATTACGTCTGAGCGTTTGTCAACATTTTTGTAAAAAAAAATGCCGAAAAATGTCAGAGCACGGCGTACACAACCGCCGCAAGTATCATTGCAGAACCCGCCAGCCTGCGCCACGCCGAAGCCTTCGAGAGGTGCTCAAGCTGCGGAAACATTCCCGAAAGCGCGTACACCAGCACCACCGATACAACCCCGCGCGTGTTGTAAATTATGTTGCACAACGCCGCGTCGAATCCGCCCGAAAGCGCATAAAACATAAGCGCGCTTTCCACCGCCATCAACGCCGCGGCGGCCATCGCTGCGGCTACATTCCGCCCGCCCGCCGAAAATTCGCCGATCATCTTCGGCACGAACGGCGCGGACGAGAGCGCAAGAACCGCACTTGCATACCCCAAAAATACAACGGGCTTGAAGCCGCCCGCCAAATGCTGCGCGAGAACGTCGCAAACGGCGTAAAAGAAACACGAACAAAGCGCGAGCAAAATGGTCGGTAAAATTTTTCCCGAAACGAGCGCAGATTTGTCGAAGCCCATCATAAAAACCGCCGCGCAGCAGACAAATCCTGCAACCAAAACCGACGGCGACGGCGAAACGCCCGCAACCGCGCCCGCAACTGCAAAGACCATTGGAATTTTCACCCCCATTACGGGCGTCATCAGGCTGACCTCGCCGCAATGGGCACAAAGAAAAGTAGTGCAGTTGCCAAGCGCAAAAAACACGCCGACTAAAAGCGGACGCCAAAGCTGCGCAAAATCGGGAATTCCGCAGGCAAGAGATACGGGCAGAAAAACCGCCGCCATCATAAGATTAGTCGCCGCAAGTATGGAAACCGCCGAAATCCCGCCTCGCCCCGAAACCGACTTCACCAAAACGACGCTCAGTGAATAAAAAACAGCCGCCGCAAGCGGAAAAAATGCCAATGTGGAATCCATAAACGCGCCATTGTCCACGCCGCGGGCAAACTGTAAAGCTTTTTCCGCCCTCGCAAAATCGGACAAAAATTCGAAACATAGTCTCGACAAAAAGCGTTATTAGGGTATCCACTCTAAAAACGGCGAAACCGCTCCTGTTTAGGTTGCGGCGCGCCCTGCGCTTTTTTTTATGACGGCAAGATTTTTCAGACTGGCAACACTTTCGGCGACGCTCGCCCTTCTGGGGTGTGCGACCTACAACGACGAAACCCGAACACTGCGAGCCCTCTACGGTGCCGGCGAATACCGCGCGGCCGAAACCGCCGCGGCTGCCGTCAAAAAAAGCGCAGACGGCGGCACAGACGCCATCGTTGCCGATTTGGAGCTGGGCAAAA
>DAVZIV010000125.1:0-4847 GCA_052273125.1 Candidatus Merdousia sp.
AAAACCACGCCACGCCAACCATTACGCGCCCTCGCGCGTTTTTTTAGAGGTCGGCTTCGGTGAACTTGCGCACATCGCCGGCCTTGAGCTTGCCGGAAATAATCTCGCGCGCAAGGGGATTTTCAATCTTCGTGTTGATTGTCCTCTTGAGCGGACGCGCACCGTAAGCGGGATCATAGGCAAGTTCCGCCAGCTTTTCGTAAGCACCCTTAGTAAGCTCAATTTTGATGTCCTGCTCCTTGAGCCTGTCGTTGAGGGAGGCAATCTGGAGCTTTACAATGTTGACGATTTCTTCAAGCTGGAGAGCCTTGAATATGATGATGTCGTCAATTCTGTTGAGGAATTCGGGCTTGAAGGTTCTGCGCACGTCGGCCATAACGGCTTCCTTCGTCGATTCCGAAAGTTCGCCGTCCTTCATCGTGGCGTCGGTTATAAAACGCGCGCCGATGTTGGAAGTCATAATGATGACAGTGTTTTTGAAGTCAACCTTGCGCCCCTGCGAGTCGGTGAGAACGCCGTCGTCCATCACCTGCAAGAGCGTATTGAGAACCTCGGGGTGCGCCTTCTCGATTTCGTCGAAAAGCACGACCGAATACGGACGCCTGCGAACAGCCTCGGTAAGCTGGCCGCCCTGTTCGTAGCCGACATACCCCGGAGGCGCGCCGATGAGCCTTGCCACTGAATGCTTTTCCATGTATTCCGACATATCTATGCGCACCATGCCGTCTTCGGTATTGAAGAGCGACTGGCTCAAAGCCTTTGCAAGCTCGGTTTTGCCGACACCCGTCGGACCGAGGAACATAAACGTGCCGCTGGGTCTTCTGGGGTCCTTTATGCCCGCCCTTGCGCGCAAAATCGCATTAGCGACGCTTTCGACCGCCTCGTTCTGGCCGACAACCCTCTTGTGGAGAATTTCGGGCAGCTTGAGCAGACGCTCCCTGTCGCTTTCGAGAAGTTTCTTGACGGGAATGCCCGTCCATTCGGCAACTATTTCGGCAATTTCGTCCCCCGAAACGCTCTCCTTGAGCATTGAGTTCTCCGAAGAACGCGCCTTTAGCGCCTTGTCGAGCTTTGCCTGCAACTTGGGAAGTTCGCCGTACTTGATTTCGGCGGCTTGGGAGAGGTCGTACTCGCGCTCGGCGCGCTCCATTCTCAGCTTTGCGTTTTCAATCTGCTCGCGCAGCTTGCCCGCGTTGTCGGCAGACTTTTTCTCCGCCTCCCATTGGGCTTTCATTGCGGAAGCCTTTTCGCGCATCTGCTCGAGCTCCTTGCGAACCTCCGCAAGACGCTCGGCATCGCCCTTCTCCTTTTCGAGAGCCTTCTCTTCTATCTCGGCGCGGCGCAGCTTTCTAAGAAGCATATCCAGCTCCGTAGGCATCGAATCCAACTGGGTCTTTATTCGCGCGCAGGCCTCGTCTACAAGGTCTATTGCCTTGTCGGGAAGCTGCCTACCCGTGATGTAGCGGTCGCTAAGCTCCGCAGCCTCCACAAGGGCGTGGTCTTTGATTTGCACGCCGTGGAAAGTCTCGAAACGCTCCTTCAAACCGCGCAAAATCGCAATGCTCGTCTCCACGTCCGGCTCGCCGACATAGACGCTTTGGAAACGTCTTTCAAGAGCGGGGTCTTTCTCGATGTACTGGCGGTATTCGTCAAGGGTCGTAGCGCCGACGCAACGCAACTCGCCGCGTGCCAACATAGGCTTGAGCATATTAGACGCGTCGAGAGAACCGTCCGTCCTGCCCGCGCCGACAATCGTGTGAAGCTCGTCTATGAACAGAATTATCTTGCCCTGCGACTCCCTGATTTTGTTGAGAACCGCCTTGAGCCTTTCCTCGAATTCGCCCCTGTACTTTGCGCCCGCTATGAGCGCGCCCATATCGAGGGCGAAAACGGTCTTGTCTTTCAGGCCTTCGGGAACGTCGCGGCGGACTATGCGCTGCGCCAAACCCTCGGCTATTGCGGTTTTACCCACGCCCGGCTCGCCGATCAGAACGGGGTTGTTCTTCGTCTTTCTGGAGAGAATGCGGATAACCCTGCCGATTTCCTCGTCTCTGCCGATGACGGGGTCGAGCTTGCCCTCCCTCGCCAACTGTACGAGGTTGGAGCCGTACTTTTCCAAAACGTCATATGTGGATTCGGGCGTCTTGCTTGTGATGCGCGTCGAACCGCGCATTTCCCTGACGGCGGCTTCCACTGCGCTTCTGGAAATTTGCAGACTTCTGAAAAGGTCGGCAATTTGCGGAGGCTCGGGGGCTTCGACAATCGCCATAAAGAGGTGTTCGGTCGAGACGAACTCGTCGTTCATCTGCTTTGCCATAGATTGCGCCCTGTCGAGCGTGGACGAAAGCCCCGTGCTTATGTAGGGACTCGCCGCCGAAGAACCTTCGACTTTGGGCTGGGCGTCGAGAACCCTGCCAATGCCCAACTCGAGCGCCGAACGCTTATCCGCACCCATTTTATTAAGAATCGAGCCGACAATGCCCGATTCCTGCGCTATCAACGCAGACAAAAGGTGTATTTGTAAAACTTCAGTGTTGCGCCTTTGCTTTGCGGTTTCGGCCGCCGCGTTGAGAGCCTCTAAACTCTTTTCCGTAAAGGTATCTGGATTTATATTATTCATACTGACTTTTCATTGAGCAATAACCGTGCCAGTATGTATCGGCGCATTTTGCCCGATTGATAATATGTTTTGAAAATGTCCGAACGCGGCCGCGGGAAAATTTGTCCCAAGGTGTGAAAAAATGTCGCAGTTGCGGCACACTTGAAGAAAAAAGTGTTGAGTATGCAAAATGCGGTGTCTAAACGTACAGCTATGGAAAATAAGGGATTTCTTCAAACTTCCGTTCCGCCGAACTGGAACGAAATGACGGCAGACAGAGCCGTTGCCGACGTGCGCCAAGCCATCGAAGCCGCGCGCAAAAACATCGACGCAATAAACACCCCCGACGCCGCGCTGACTTTTGAAAACTCCGTGCGAGCGCTCGAACACGCCGACGACGCCCTCGACACCGCGTGGCTGTATCTCAACCACCTCGAGAGCGTGGCGACTTCGCCCGAGCTTCGCAAGGCGGTCAACGAGCTTCTGCCCGATGTCAGCAATTTTTCAAGCTCGGTAGTTTTGGACGAAGCCCTCTACGCGAAAATTCTGGTGTTCTCGCGCTCGGCGGCGGCGCAAAAATCTCGACGAAGAGGCACAGATTCTCACGCGCGAAACCCTGCTTGATTTTGAGGAGGAGGGCGCGGCGCTCCCCCCCGAACAAAAAAAGCGCCTCTTTGAAATCAACAGCAGCCTCTCGCAACTCGGGCAGAAATTTTCGGAAAACGAGCTCGATTCCACAAAAAAATTCTTCCTCCACATAGACAAAAAAGAGGACACAGCGGGGCTGCCGCCAACGGTGCTCGACATCGCAGCAAAAGCCGCCGCAGAACGCGGGCTCGGCGGCTGGGTTTTCACGCTCGACTACCCGTCGTACTCGCCGTTCATCAGCCATGCCGAAAACGACGAACTGCGCAAAAAAATGTGGCTTGCCGCAACGCAGACGGCGACGGAAAAGGAATTCGACAACCGCCCGATAATCGCGCGAATGCTCGCCCTGCGCGAGGAAAAGGCGAAAATTCTCTCCTTCAAAAGCTATGCCGACTACACGCTCTCGCGCAGAATGGCGCGCAACGGCAAAACGGTTTTCGACTTTGTTGAAGAGCTGCGCGGCAAATTCGCCGACGCGTTCGCGCGCGAGTGGGACGCCCTTTCAGGCTTCGCCCGCAAAAACGGCTGTTGCGAAGTCATGCCGTGGCAGACTGCCTACTATGCCGAAAAACTGCGCAAAAGCCGCTTCGATTTCGACCCCGAAGTCCTGCGCGACTACTTCCCGTTCAATTCGGTTACCGAAGGGCTTTTTAAAATAGCAAAAAAGATTTTCGGTTTGGATATATCAAAATCTACCATCACCCCGACGGCGTGGCACTCCGGCGTCGAGCTTTTCGACATTTTCAGAAACGGCAAGCTCATAGGGCGCTTTTACACCGATTTTGTCCCGCGCAAACAAAAGCGCTCGGGCGCTTGGATGAACCTTTTGCGCCCCGCCGAAGACGGACAGCCCGCCCTCGGCGTTATCGCGGGAAACCTCACCGAACCTTCCGCGTACAAGCCCGCCTTGCTCTCCTTCAACGACGTCTCGACGCTCTTTCACGAGTTCGGACACCTTGTGCACTTCATGCTTATGGACGCCCGCGAGCCCGCCCTGCGCGATGTCGCTTGGGATTTCGTCGAGCTTCCGTCCCAGCTGATGGAAAATTGGTGCGCCGACAAGGAGTGTCTGGACATCTTCGCCCGACACTGGCAGACGGGCGAAAAAATCCCCGACGCTCTCTTTGAAAAATTCGACAAATCGCGCAAATTCGAGGGAGCAATGGCGTGTATGCGCCAGCTCTCATTTGCAAAAATCGACCTGCTGCTGCACATAGCCCCGCGCGAATTTCTCGACGCCCCCGACTTGGAGGAACGCGCCCGCACCGCCATTGCCGACTGCGTGCACAAATTCCCCATACCCGTGCCGACGATTCTGCCGAGATTTTCGCACATATTCGGCGGCGGATACGCAGCGGCGTACTATTCCTACAAATGGGCCGAAGTTTTGGACGCCGACGTTTTCACAAGATTCAAAAAAGAGGGGCTGCTAAACGAAAAGACGGGCGCCGACTACGTCGAAAAAATCCTCAAAGTCGGCAAACGCGTGCCTCCCGAAAAAGCCTTTGAAAACTTTATGGGACGCCCCCCGTCGATGGATGCCCTCGTCGCCCGCACCATCTAAAAAAAACGCGCGAGGGCGCGCCCGCTCGGCGGGTTT
>DAVZIV010000126.1:0-4845 GCA_052273125.1 Candidatus Merdousia sp.
CCCTGCGCGGTCGTCAGAACGGGAAGCGCCGTGTGCGCGTTGGATGTCCACGCAACGCCCGCCTTGTTGTTGAAACAGCGCACGGCTGCCACTGCAAGCGGGCTTTTCTTGCGCTCGTACGCCTCTTTTTTGCCTCCCGAAAGCGATTTTTTGAACGATTGGCGCTCGCGCTCGAAAGCCTCTTTGAGCGCTGCAATCTCCGCCTTCGTCGGCACGAGGCGGTCGCCCTTTTTGCCGCCGTCGAACTTGAAGCCGAAGCTCTCGGAAAGTATTTTCTTTGCGTCGTCGAAAGTGGCGTCGGGATTGTTTTTGACGAGAGTTTTGACCTTTTTCTCGAACGCCTCAACCGAGCACGTCTGACGGGGAAGCAGGTATATGTACGATTCGTACCCCGTACCCGCAAAGCCGAGCGTCAGACCGCCCGTTTCGTGGTCGCCGGTTACCACAATGAGGGTTTCGTCGGGGTGTGTTTTCGCAAAGTCGATTGCCACCTGGACGGATTTGTCGAAATCAACAACCTCGACAATGGTGGTTGCAGCGTCGTTTGCGTGGCACATCCAGTCAACCTTGCCGCCCTCGAGCATAATGAAAAATCCAGCGTCGGAATCGAGAACCTCTATCGCCTTTTTGAGAATGTCGGCGCCCCTGATTGAATCGGGCGCGTCTATGGCGTAGGGCATTGCGCCGTAGCGGTCGGCAAGTGCTATTACTTTTCCGTCGGATTTTTTGATGTTTTTTATCGAATCGGGAGTGTCGAAAATTTTGTAGCCGCCATTGCGCGCGATGTCCAAAACGTCGCCTTTGTAGATTTTGGATTTTTTGAAATCGTGCTTGGCTATTGCCCCGCCCCCGAAGAAGTCGAAGCCCGACGCAACCAAATCAAGCCCTATTTTGTAGTAGTCGCTGCGGTTGTCTGTATGGGCGTAGAAAGCCGCGGGTGTGGCGTGGTTGAGCGTTACGCTTGTTATTATGCCGACTTTTTTGCCCGACTTTTTCGCCACAAACGCCGTCGATTCAAGTTTTTTACCGGCGGCGTCAACGCCCACATAGTGGTTGGGAACTTTCGTTCCGCAGGCTATCGCCGTACCGCTTGCGGCGGAATCGGTAATGAAGTGGTCGGCGGAATTTGTTGTGGTCAGAGCCTGATAGGGCATTTTATTTATCGCCAAAGTCGGGAGGTCGAGCGACTTCAAATAGGCGTCGGTCGCCATTCTCTGCGGAATCGACATACCGTCGCCGATGAACATAAACACGTACTTTACGCGTTTGCAATCTTGGGCGGACGCCGACATTGCAAAGAATGCCGCAAAACATATCAAAAGAATTTTCCTCATACATTCATTAGTAAAAAAATAAACGCCTCGGATTGCAACTTAAAAAATAAAACGCCGCCGAAGCTATGAATAAAATTGACGAAACACGCCGCCGAAGTATTCGTTGGGGTATGCAAAGCAAAATATTATTGGGCGCGGCCGAAATCAAAGCGCGCGTCGGGAAAATGGGAGCGGAAATTTCGCGCTGGGCGAAGTCGCTTGAAAATCCGCCGTGCATGCTGTGGCTCGCCGAGGGCGCTATTGTCTTTGCCGCCGACCTGATGCGCGGCATAGACGCGCAGATGGAAGTGAAATCGCTTAGGGTTTCATCGTACGGCAACGATACCAAAAGCTCGTCCGCCCCTAAATACGACTGCGATTTTTCCGAATTTTCAAACCGCGACATTCTGCTTGTAGACGACATTTTCGACACGGGAAAGACAATCAAAACAGTAGTGTGCGAGCTTGAACACGCCGGCGCAAAAAGCGTGCGGACATGCGTGCTTCTGCGCCGCAGCGGCTCAGGAACCGCGTGCGCGCCAGACTACGCCGGATTTGAAATTCCCGAAGGGTTCGTCTTCGGCTACGGGCTCGACATTCGCGGACAAAAGAGAAATCTGCCCGACATCAACGTACTAATTCCGGAACAGAAGGAGAAGACACAATGCACATAGGCTCGCACCTCTCGTTTTCAAAAGGCTATATGAAAATGGCGCAGGACGCCGTTTCCATAGGCGCAAACGCGTTCCAGTATTTCAGCAGAAATCCGCGCGGCGGCGCGCTGAAGAATTTCGACGCGCGGGACGCCTCAGAGATGGTCGAATTTTGCGCCGAGCGCGGCTTCGCCCCGTATCTCGTCCATGCGCCGTACGTCTACAACTGCTGCTCCGCAGACGAATCCCTGCGCAAATACGCCGCCGAAAGCATGGCGGAAGACCTGCGCCGCCAGCAGGAAATTCCAAACTCCCTCTACGTATTCCACCCCGGCAGCCATGTAGGACAGGGTGTCGAGCGCGGAACGGAGCTTATTGCCGAAGCGCTCGACGCCGCCACTTTCGACGAAATGTCCACAACCGTGCTGCTTGAAACGATGTCGGGCAAGGGCAGCGAAGTCGGCGCCACGTTTGAGGAGATTGCGCGGATAATTTCGATGTGTTCGCGCCCCGAAAAAATCGGCGTGTGTTTCGATACCTGCCACACGTATTCGGCGGGCTACGACATTGCAAACGACCTCGACGGCGTGCTCGACAAATTCGACAAAACAATAGGGCTTGCCCGCCTGAAAGCCGTGCACCTCAACGACAGCATGACGCCCTTCAACTCGCACAAAGACCGCCACGCAAAAATAGGCGAAGGCTCCATAGGGCTGCCCGCCATAACGGCGTTCATCACCCACCCGAAGCTGCGCGACCTGCCGTTTTATCTCGAAACGCCCAACGAGCTCGACGGCTACGCGCGCGAAATTGCCCTGCTCAAAGACGCGGCAAAACAAAAATAGGCGATGGACGAATACCTGCAAACGGACGGCATTGAATATCTCGCCGCGGCGGACAAATCCCTCGGAGCGTTCATCGCCCAGCGCGGGACGATAATGCGCCGCGCAGGCGGCGACCCGTTCGAGTACACCGTAATTTCGATAATAAACCAGCAGATTGCGGGAACTGTTGCCAAAAAAATATGCGCGCGCCTCGCGGAAATCGCGGGGAAAATTGCGCCCCGAAACATTGCAAAACTTTCCGGGGAAGAGCTGCACCAAGCGGGAATTTCGGCGAGAAAGGCGCATTCCGTAAAAACGATAGCCGACGCCGTAATTTCGGGAAGGCTCGATTTTGAAAAACTGCGCCGCCTTGCGGACTCCGACGTAATCCGCGAGCTGCGCCAATTTCCGGGGATAGGCGTCTGGACTGCGGAAATGATTTTGATTTTCTGCTTCCGCCGCAAAGACGTTTTCAGCTATCTCGACTTCGGCGTGCTCTCGGGATTTAGAAAAATCCACCCGAGAGCCGACATAAAAAAGTACAAGCGAATCTATTCGCCCTACGGGACGACCGCCACGCTCTACTGTTGGGAACGCGTTGCCGCCGACGCCGCGCAAACTGCGGCAAAAAATTCGCGCGCGTAGAAACTACGCCCTTGTCTTGACCGCGCCGCGCATATAGCGCGAAAGCCATAGGACGTACAGCATAGCCGCCGCGGGAACGGCGAAGCCCGCCATCGAGCCGAAGCAGTCGGCGACGAACCCCATAATCGGCGGCAATACCGCGCCGCCTACTATTGCCGTCACCATAAGCCCCGAAAGTTCGTTGGATTTTTCGGGCATTGCGTCTATGGAAATTGAAAATATCAGCGGGAAAATATTGGCGTAGCCTACGGCTATGACAAACAATGCCACCGTTGAAACTGCCTTTCCGCCGCAAAGCAGCATTGCAAACCCTGCGAGGGCTACAACCGCGCAGGCGGTTAGAAACCGCGCGGGTTTTATTCTGCGCAAAACCGCGGCTCCCGCAAGGCGCGCCGCCATTATTGCAAGAAAGAAGTATGTTACGTACTGTGTAGCCAAGTCGCTCGAGACGCCGAATTTTTCGCTAAAGAAAATCGGCATGCCGCTCGAGACACAGACTTCCGCTCCGACGTACAAAAATATTCCCGAAACCGCCGCAAAGACAAACGGGTTGCCCAGCTGCGCCAGACAGGAGGCTATTGTCGCCGCGCCGCCGTCGCTGCGGCTCTCCTTTATTTTCAACATTGCCACCGAAACCATAGTTGCAAAAATTCCGACGGCGAAAATCGAAAACAGCAGGTTCCATTCCGATGAAGCCGACTTCTGCGCGCCGCCGCAAACCAGCGCCGTAGCGAAAAACACGACTGGCGCGGTGTTGGAGCCTATTGCCTTTATGAACTGTCCAAGGGAGAGGTTGCTTGAATATGCGCCCTCGTCGGAGACATCGCGCATTATCGGGTTTCCCGCAACCTGCAATATAGCCGCGCCTGCGCCGAGCGCCAAAACCGACGCCAAAAATATTCCGAAATTCGATACGCCCGCTACAAGCACAATCAAGACGCCGACGAGCGCGAGGAACAACCCAATTAGCAGCGTGCGTTTTTTACCGATGCGGTTCTGGACAACGCCCATCGGAACGGACAGCACGCCGAACATAATCATTCCGACAAACGCAATCAGCTGCGCCTCGAAATTGTTTAAGGCAAAGGTGTCTTTTGCCTTGCCTACAAATGTGGCAACGGCGTCGCCGAAGCCCATACACAAAAATGCTAAAAATATAGGAAATGTCTTTTTCATTTTTTTGTCTTTTGGCGCAGGGCATTTGCTCCGCAAATATCTACCCTGCTTTGTCCCGCTCGGCGGGTTTCGATTATGTGGCGCGGCGATTTTTCTACCGAAAAATAAACGCCGCTTTGTCAGTGAATATTTAAAAGATTTAAAATTGCAGTTGAAAGCGTGGCTCCCGCTGGGCGGGCTTCCACTGAAGGGGCTTACCCCCTTACGCGGAACCGCTTCGCTCAATCCGCTATC
>DAVZIV010000127.1:0-4839 GCA_052273125.1 Candidatus Merdousia sp.
TACGCCTGCTTGAGAACAAAGTTGTCGGAAACCTGAACGCCGTTTAGCAGGGCGTCGTAGACGGCGAACGTTCCCAGATATGAAAGGGTGTTCTGGTTGGAAAGGTCGAAGCCGTAAAAGTCTTTCTGCTCGCCTTCGCCGCCGCGGTATCTGTCGCCGAAGAACGGAATCTGGCCGATGGTAAACACAAACGCTATCGTTATCACGACAAGCAGAATGCTGAATACTATTTTGTGGGATTTTTGTAGAACTGTTTGAATCCAAGTAATCATATCTCTATTTTTTGAGATGGCTATAGTAGAGCGAACGTTGACAATGTCAACATTTTCATATTTTTATATCGTCAAAAAAATACGCTTATGCCCGAAACAATAAAATGCGCCTTCATTCCGTCGGCAGGCTACGGCAGGAGACTCGCCCCGCTGACCGACACCTACCCCAAGCCGATAGTCCCCCTCGGCGGCGACACCGCGCTCGAGCGCATATTTGAAAAACTCCTGCGCGCGGGCGTGGAGCGTTTTGTGGTAAATATCCACCACCTGCCCGAAAAATTCAAAAGCTATCTCGGGAAGTTCGACAGGGGCGACGGCCGCTACTTCTACAAGTCGGCGGAAATTCTGCCCGTCTTCGAGCAGACACTTTTGGACACGGGCGGCGGAATAAAAAACGCCCTGCCGCTGCTTGAAAACGAAGACGCCGTTTTCGTCCACAACGGCGACATTCTCTTTTCGGCCGCCCCAAGGCGCTTTGCCGATTTCGCCCGCAAGGCAATTTTTGAAGACGGCCGCGCGGCGGTGCTGTGCCTGCGCGACGGCGCGGGCAGCAAAAACGTCGGCGTGTGCGCAAATTCGGTACGCGATATGCGCTTTGCTCTGAAAAACGGGGTTGAAAGAAACCTGCTTTTTACGGGATTTTTCGCCGCGGGAAAAAAATTTTTGGAGGAAACCGCGGCAATGCGCGGCGACGTTTTCTCCACCGTAGACGTATTTCTGCGCCTGATTGAAAAAGACAAAGACTGCCTTGCGTTCTTCGAGGAAAACGCGGGAATCTGGAGCGACATCGGCACGCCCGCCCAATATCTAAAGGCGTGCGGCAAAAGCCCCGACACGCCCGCGTCGCTGACGGCAAAGCTCTCGCTGGCGGGCTTTTCGCCCGCGCAAACGTCAATGATAAACAAAGGGGCGTCCCTTAGAAAATTCCTGCGCTTTAGGGACGGAATTTCGGGAAAGAAACTCGTCGCCTGTTTCTACGGGAGACAAAAGCGCGAAGACGCCCTCTATGCAAAGATAGCCGCATTTTTGAAGAAAAATTCCGTAGACGTTCCGCGGACAATCTACGCCGACGCCCGCAGGCGCGTCTTTGTAATGGAGGACGGCGGAAGCATCGACCTGCTCACGCTCGCGCGCGAAAATCCGCGGGAATGCGGGCAATACTACCTCGCCGCCGCCGACAATGCCCGAATGCTGCATACGAAGGCGACCGCCGCGTTCAAGCGCAGGCCGTTCGAGATTTCGCAGCCATTCGACTACACCCTTTACAACTGGGAACAAAACTACTTCAAGAACGAATGCCTGCGCTCGAAATTCGGCGTGGAGCCGGACGCGGAACTCGAAAACGAGCTTCTTGAAATAAAACAAATTCTGTTAAAGCAGCCTCTTGTTTTATTGCACAGGGATTTTCAGTCTCAAAATATAATGATAGACGGCGGAAGAATTTCGCTGATAGACTTTCAGGGAATGAGGCTCGGCTGCGCCTTTTACGACTTGGCGTCGCTCATCTTCGACCCGTACGCCGACCTGCCCGAGGGGCTCGGCGGCGAAATCGTTCGCCGCTATCTGCAACGCGACCCGACCGATGCCGAGCGCACCCTTCTCTACACCGCGGCGTGCCAGCGGCTAATGCAGGCGCTCGGCGCATACGGCTTCCTTTCCATAAAAAAGAAAATGCCCGAATACGCGCAGTACTTCAAGCCCGCCATCGCGCGGCTGCAACACTGCGCCGAACGCGCGGGCTTCAAGCGCCTGCAAAAGACGGCGGAAATTCTGGCGCAAAAATCCTTATGAGAATAAGGCGGGAATCAAGGCAAAGGAAATGAAAATCGGCAGGCGCGCCGTCTATTTTGTAAATGCAGCCGCGTCGGCGGGCGCATACGCCGCGCCCAATTTGAGCGCCTTGTTGAACTTTGCGCCGCGCACGAGAAACAAGTCCGACCCCGAAACGAGAACGCCGAGAGCCTCTCCGGTGCGCGTGAGAACGGCGTCGTTTGAAGAGGGCGAAAACTTTTTGAATATCGACTCAAGCAAGCCCGCATCGAGCTTGGAATAGTCCCTCTTTGTGAAATTCGCCATAAACGGCGTCTGCCCGTAGTATTTTGAAACGGGATTGACTACAATGCAGTCGGTAAACTTGTAAACGTTTTCCTCTTTTGCCACATTCAACAGATTTTTTGCGTCTATGAAATCGGCGGGCAATTCAACGCACAAAAGCCTTCCAGCGCCCGCAACCATGTAGAGTGTATCCGCGGCAAAAATTTTGCCGCCGGCGGACACTGTAAGCTCGAGTTTTTCGGGCGGAACTGCGTTTTTTGAAAAATCCAGAGGAGTGGAGTCGGAATGGAAAAACAGCCTGACTTTTCCTCCGTCGGCAAACGGCAGCGCCGATATTTTTGCGACGGAATTGTTGCGCCCCAAAATTCCGCTTTCGGAAAACCTGAACGAAACTTCCACAAAATCGCTGCGGATTTTTGCAAAAACCTCCGATGCCGTCATCGGGCGCAGCGATTCCACGCTCGCCGAGAGATTTTTGGAGAGCGCCTGCTGCTTGTCCGCAAGCGCGGAAACGTTGTCGGAAAGCGAGCGTGCGTGCTCGATGATTCTGTCCTTTTCCGCCTTTTCGAGCGAAATTGCAAGCTGCGCCTTCTTGAGGTTTTCGGCGTAAATCTGCGTTTTTGTGGAGGCCACTTCAAGGCGCGTTGAAAGGGCGAGCTTTTCCGCCTCTATTGCGCGGTTTTCAAGCCTGAGTTTTTCGCTCTCGCCCTGAAGTCTGGCGAGATTTTCCCTGTTTTTGCGAAGCTCCTCCTGAGCGAGCCTAAGCTTTGTCTGCGCGGCGGCGTCGCTTAGCTTCGAGCGCCCGAGCTCCGCCTCCAGCCGCGCCCTGTCTTCGGCGGATTTTTCCAGCTTGTGCGCGGCTACGGAAATTTCGCGGCTGAGAGCCTCGTTTCGGGTGTCGGCGGAACGCACTTTTTCCTCGAGCATTTTGCTTTTCTGCAAGACGGCGAGGCGTTCGCGCTCGAGCTCCTCCTTGGCGGCGCGGATTTGCTCAAGCTGGCGCTCGCGCTGGGCGATTGTCTGCTTGTGTGTCTGCGCCTGAACCCTGTTCGCCTCCGCCACCTGCGACATTTTTTCGACATCGCGGGAAAGGTCTTCGTGGCGGCGCTGTTCGGCGTCGAGGGCTGTCTTGAGCGTCTCGAGCATCTGCGTCTGGACGAAGTTTTCCGACTTCAGCGCGGCGTCGGACTCCCTGCGCTGGGCGTTGGTCTGCTTGGGCTTGTCGAAATTGGCAATGCTCAAAAGGCTAAGCAGCAGGAAGTCGCATATTACAATAAGAAGTGATTTACTCATTTTCCCCTCGGTCGTGGCTTACTTTTACGGACGAGTTTTTCAAACATCGCCGCCGAATTCAAGATTTTTGTTGCCGCGCGAAGAAAAGAGTTGAGAAAACGCCCGCATTGGGCAAGCATTGCCCAAACTTCAAGTTAAGACAAACCCGCCGCCTAAATTTTATGAAATCCGCAAAATCGGACGAACCGAAAGCAAAAACCCTCTACACGAAAACGCTCACCACCGAACAGGCGGACAAGCTCGAAGCCTGGCTCGACCGCAATTTGTGGATTCCCGCGCAGGTGCAGTACGCAAAATTCGCCTACAAAGACAAGCTCACAAACGTGGTTTTCTACAACTCGGGCAAGCTTGTCGTTCAGGGAAAGGGCACGGAAAATTTCGTGCAGTTCGTGCTCGAAGCCCAGATTACGGGGGTTGCGGAAATGGGCTACGAATCGGTCCACCACCCCGAATGGTTCGAGGCGCACGCGGGCATTGACGAAAGCGGCAAGGGCGACCTCTTCGGCCCGCTGGTTTCGGCGTGCGTGGTCGCCGACGGCAAGGCGGTTCAGCAGTGGCTCGACGCGGGTCTGAAGGAATCCAAGCGCGTCTCGAGCGACTCCGCCGCGCTCGCAATGGCAAAGGCAATCAAAAACACAAAGGGCGTGGCGATAGGCGTTTCGTATGCGTCGATGGAAAAATACAACGCCCTCTATGTGAAATTCGGCAGGAATTTAAACAGGCTTTTGGCGTGGTTTCACGCAAACGCAATACGCTCGGCGCTGGAAAAGCGCAGCGTGCCGTGGGGCATGCTCGACCAGTTTACAAAGCAGCCGCTCGTCCAGCGACAGATTAAGGACTTGGAGGGCTTCGAGCTGAAAATGCAAACCAAGGCGGAGGAAGACCCCGTCGTTGCGGCGGCGTCAATCATAGCGCGGGCAACCTACATCTACTCTCTGAGAAAGCTCAACGAAGAGGCTGGGCTCGAGCTTAAAAAGGGTGCGAGCGCCGCAGTCCGCCAGCAGGCGCGCCAGATCGTGGAAAAGTTCGGTGCGCAGGGGCTTAAACGATTCGCAAAACTCCACTTCAAGACGGCGGCGGAGGCAATTTCGGGAGGCGAATAAATTGAAAAAGCAGCGCACAAAACGCGGCGAAAAACGCCTTGAACACTTTGCCGAATTCGACGCCGAATTCCTCAGCGGGGCTCGTGGGTCGTCGGCATAGACGAAGCCGGCCGCGG
>DAVZIV010000128.1:0-4806 GCA_052273125.1 Candidatus Merdousia sp.
GCCTATTGCCACAGCGGGGAATGCGCCGTGGTCGTCGTAGCCCTGTTTGGGAATGAACGATTTTGCCGCTTCGCCGTAGCCGAACGGCAGCCACGGCCTTTGGTTGGAATTTGAGCCGCCGCTTGAACCGACTGAATAGAACGGCGAATTCGACGACATTTTAAACGAATACGGCGAATTGTTGTTTGCGTTGCCTGCGTATCCCGAGAGCGGGTCGAACTGTCTCCATGTTGAGTCTGCGCTCGCTGTCATCGGGGGGGCTTCCGTTGTTGACCACACGCCGAATTTTACGGCTCTGAAGCCGAAGCGGCGTTTGAAGTCGTCGTTTGCGGACTGGTTGAGGTTGCCGTTATTGGGACGCAGCTGCATTTTTTCAGTGTATATGTCGCGAATGCACTGGAAATAGTCGCCCGTCTGGTAGCCAATGGCGAATCTGAACGAGCCAATCGGGTTGTGGTGTTCCTTAAAGTCTCTGCCTGCAACACGGATTGCGTAGTAGGTGTCTTCGCCTATTTTAGTGTCGTAGGGGTTCCAGAGCACGAGGGTGGGAACTATGTGCAGGCGCAGACCGTAGCGCTGCTGGCCGTAGTCTACGAGAGCGGGAACGTAGTGGACTTGGAAGCGCTTTACAACGGGTTTTGCGCCGAAGCGGTCGTCCGTCTGCACGCGCGCGCTGATGTCCGAGGCGCTTGCGCTGTCGGGCGAGCGCAGGTTGTAGTAGGAGCGCAGCTGATCCCAGAGCGCGCCGCCCGGGTCTTTCCAGAGGAACGAGTCGCAGAAGATTTCGTTCCAGTCGTTTATTGCGCCCTCTTTGCCGAAGGATTTTTGCGGGAAGACTTTCGATGCCGAGCCGTTTGCCGTCTGTTCGTCTCTGGTGAACATCTGCGGGCCGAAGATGTGCCCTGCAAAGTCGCGGTCGCCTATGAATTTGGTGTCGGTAAGTTCGGGTTTGAGCTCGCGGCGGCGGTTGCGCCACTCGTTGTCGCTCTTGGTGAACTTGATGGGGTAGGCCGTTGTTTTGTTAAAGTAGCCCATCACGCCGTAGGGGCGCGGGAAGTATTCGGGAATTTTGCTGATTTCCTTTTCCGTTGTGCGCGCGTTTTCGTCGTCGAGGCTGTTTGTCTGGATTAGCCCAAGCGAAAGGTCTTTTTTCAGGCCGCCGTCTCTGACGTTGACGAGCAGACCTTTGGTGTCGCACGTGGCGGCGTGGAATAGGTATTTGGACGGCGAAGAACCCACCACGTTTTGCGAGTGGATTGCATCGAGCTGGTCGAGCGCCGATGCGTTGCGGGCAATCATTATGCCCGAGTCGTCCGCGCCGTCCTCCTCCAAGTTGAGGTCGTACATTTTGCCGCCGTTTGCCCCGACGGTCAGACCCTGCACGCCCGAGTAGAACGGCAGGCTCTGCACTCTGAACTTTACGGTTTCGGCCTCTTTCTTGAATGCGTAGGGGGCTATTGCGTTCAATGACGCCTTTTGACCTTCGTCCGAGACCCACCATGCAATGCGGGTTTGTATGCCCGTATTGCGCTCTATGCCCTGCGAGTCTTCCCCGTCTTCGTCGAGAACCACAAGCGGCGCCGACACGTCTTCGCTGCCGTCGTTTGTGCCGTCGGGGTTTTGGTATGAATTATTCGATACGAGTTTTACCGAATTTTCGTCCGTCAATGCCGTGTCCGGCGAAAATTTAATATCGCCGCGCGTATTGCCGCTTAGCACCTTTTCTTCGTCGGCGATATCGTTGCCCGAGACAAGCCATATGACCGCCTTGTCGAGCACGTCTTCAACGTATGCGCCTCTTGATGTATCGCGCGTTTGTTTTTCGGGCTGGTAGCCGCGTTTTGTATTCCAGACGCCCACCCAATAGCGGTTTTTGCTGACTTTGCCCACGACTTCTTCGGCCTCGTCTCTCCTTATATTCATTGGCGACGACCACCAGTCGAATGTGCTGTCGCTATCCAACGACGTTATTGCCGAGGCTGTCGAAGATGTCAGCATTGCCGCGTTTGCCGTGATTCTCTGGTCTGGGCCCAATGCCGACTGTATTTGCGCCATTGCCCTGTATGCCGAGTATTTCGCCGCCTGTCTTGCCTTGAATGCGTTTGTGTTTTGGCGGCTGAGTCTCATTTGCATGCTGACCATTGTCGCCAGCGACACCGTAAGCAGCACCATAAAGCCCATAAGTGCCAGTGCCAGAACAAGTGCAAAAGCTTTCTTATCTCTCTTTTGAGTATTCGCTTTTTTCATAGGGTAAATCTTTCTACTCAATAAAAGGGGTATTTATGCGGATACTCTAACATTCCCTCCCCTTTTGTCAAATTTTTATTGTTTGGCGCGGCGGATTTTTGCGAAGCAAAAATTTCCCGCCGCTTTGCTTGGGATTAGCTTTGGTTCCCTCTTCGCGCAGCGAAATTTTCGCCACTTTGTCTGGGATTTTTATTGGTTTTTGCGAAGCAAAAATTTCCCCGCCGTTTTGCTTGGAATTAGCTTTGGTTCCCTCTTCGCGCAGCGGAATTTTCGCCGATTCCTCTGAATCATTATTCCAATAAAAACGTTGTGTCATTCCTTGACAAAGTAGCGGGGCATTTTGCTCCCACAAAAAAGCCTAAACTTCAAAATGAAAAGAGCGGTGGGAGGGGATCCATTATACGAAGTAAGAAAACTCAACTTCCCCCACTGTCAAAGCGGCGATTTGCGCTATGCGCATCGCCGCGCCAGAAGATAAAAAAAAGCGTCGAAGTTTTTGGGGACTTCGGCGCTTAGATAAAAAAGTATTTTTTGTACTGTGATTAGGCCTTTTCTACAAGACCGGCTTTGATAGCCTTCACGCTGACCCACTGGCGCTTTACCGCGCCCGATTCCGTGCGAACCTTGATGCGCTGGACATTGGGCTTGAACGTGCGCTTTGTCTGCTTAACGAGCTGCAAACCGATGCCGCCGCTCTTTTTGCTCTGACCCTTGTGGATAATTTTGCGACCGCTTACGGGGCGCTTTCCCGTTACTGAACATACTCTTGCCATAATAAAATTCTTTCGTCTTTTATAAATTTAAAGCTGGATACCTTACCGATACCCTACATGTTTTCAAGCTTTTTTTGCTCCTTTTGAATTGACCGCGCTTTTTTCGGCGTTGCGGGGAAGAAATTTATTCTTCCACGGCGTCGCGCGCTTCGGCTATTCTTCTGAAAGCCTTGTAGGCGCTCAGGCGAAGCTTGCGCTTACGGGCAGCCAACATTCTCTGTCTCTGGGGATTGGGTTTGGAACCAACTTTTTTGGAAGGCTTGCGTTTTGCGCACGAAGACCATTGTACGAGTCCGCTCATATTTCCTCTTTCTATTCAGTTATCTTTTTATGTATTTTTTGTAAATTTTTAGAAAATTAAATAACGCAATCTAGCAACTTTTTGCTGGCTTTCCAGCTTTTTTTTATTTTTTTTTCAAGTTGAAAACTTTTTCCCGAAATGCGCGTTTGATAAAGCAGGAAGTTTTATGCCCCGAAAGCAGACTCCAGAATTTGACAGTTTAAAATCTACGGCGATTGTCGAACCCCTGCGGGATTCCGCCCCAGCCGAAGACGCCGACGCTCTCCTTATGCGCCGCATTGCCGCCGGCTCGGAGGGCGCGCTGGCGCTTCTCATTGAGAAATGGAAAAACCCACTCATCAACTTCATTTACACCTCCACCGGCGATTTTCAGCTTTCCGAAGACATCGCAATGACGGTTTTCGGCAAGGTCTACAATGCCAGAGCCGCCTATCGCGCACAGTCGAAGTTTTCAACGTACCTTTTCAAAATAGCCCGAAACGAGATTATAACGCAATTCCGCAAATCGCAATCGCGCCCGTTTGCGCCGACGGATTTCGACGATATGCCGCTTCCCGCCCCGAAGGATTCTTCCGCCGAGTGTTCAGACATTGAATCTGCTTTCGACGCCGCGCTTTCGGCGCTTCCCGAAAAGCAGCGCACGGCAATAACGCTGTATGTGCGCGAGGAGCTTCCCTATGCCGACATTGCCGAAATTATGCGCGAGGGCGTCCCCGCCGTGAAGACGCTAATCAACCGCGCCCGCGCCTATTTGCGCGACGCCCTCAAGGATTTTCAGACAAAATAACACCGAATTTCAAACACAATGACAGATTTTCAAATAGACGAACTTTTAAAGCGCCGCCGCGTTGTGGCTTCGGCGGATTTTTCCGCGCGCGCCGTCTCGGGGATTCTCTCCGATGCGCGGGCTTTGCAATCTCTCGATTCCGCCATAGACGGCAGGCTTTCAAAGTACCCCGTGGAGGCGTCGCGTTCCTTTTCGGCGCGGGCGCTCAAATTTGTCCTCGAGGGCGGGCACGGTTCTTTGGTGTGCAGGTTTGTATCGGCGCTGGCTTCCGTTTCCGCAGTGGCGGCGTGTGTGGCGGTTGCCTTTGCCGTTGTTCCGAGTGTCGAGCGGTCGGCGCTCTCCGAGGACGATTTTGCGCAGATGTCGGCGATCAACAGCGAGCTTTATGCCCTTGCCAATCTCATTGCCGAGCAGGAGGTTCTCGACACTTTCTAAATTTAAAACGCGCGAGGGCGGCGCAAGTGCGCTTTCATCTTGTGGCGCGGCGATGCGCGTAGCGCAAATCGCCGCTTTGTCAGTGGGAGAAGTTTAGTTTTATAAAAAAAGATTAAAGCGTTTCAAAATGAAACGCCTTTCTTTATTGTAAAAACCACGCCAACCATTACGCTCTCGGGCATCATTGACTCGCGTTTGCATACGCAAACCGTCTCGCCCCTTCGGGGTCTTTCGGCTTGCGCCGAAATCTCAAACGCGCTGCG